>DATKFB010000531.1:0-14838 GCA_035544435.1 Polyangia bacterium | reverse complement strand
TTCGAGTCGGCGCTGCGCAGCGGGCGCGCGGCGCTCGAACGGCTGGGCGTCGCGCCGTACGAGGCGCGCGAGCGCGCCGACAGGTTCCGGCGGCAGAACCTCGCCGTGCTCGAGGACCTCATGCCGCACTTCGAGGACGAGACGCGCCGGCTCTCGTTGGCGCGCGCCGGGCGCGAGCAGCTCGAGCAGCAGTTCGCCGAGGACAAGGCCGCGCTCGACCGGTCCGTGGGCACGTCGTGGTCCGCCGAGGCCGACCGGAACCCCGAGCGCGTCCCCGCGCCCGAGAGCGTGCCCACCTCCGCCGAGAGGTAGCGGTCCCGCCGTAGGCGGGGAGGGGTGGCAGGGCGGGCTGTCCGTCCGCGACGTGAGCCCGTTTGGCGGGCTCCTGATTGGCCCGGCGGCGCCCGCTACTCGCCTGCGCCCTTGCGGAACTTCTGGGGCCCGATTCCGAACTTCTTGATCCAGCGCCACACGGCCGCTCGGTGCTTGCCGAGCTCGCGCGAGACGTCGGCGACGTTGCCGTCGTAGCGGCGCAGGAGCTCCTCGAGCTGCGCCGGCGTCGGCGAGGGGCCCGAGGCGCGGCGCGCGCCCACGACGGGCGCCGCGTCGATGGCGCGCGCGATGGGCTCCGGCAAGTCGCGCAGGTTGACGGGCTTGGTGCCCGCCGAGAGCACGGCGGCGGTCGTCACGATCTTCTCGAGCTCCCGGACGTTGAGCGGCCAGGTGTGCAGGCAGAGCGCGCGGAAGGCTGGCTGCTCGAAGGTCACGCCGGGCGTCGCCCGCAGGAAGTGCGCGACGAGCGCGCCCAGGTCCTCGATGCGGTCGCGCAGCGGTGGCAGGTGGATGGGCGCCGCGCCGAGCCGCGCCACGATGTCGTCACGCAAGCCGGCGGGGGTCTTGCCCGGGCCACTCGACGTCGAGGTTCGGTTCGTCGCGGCGATGATGCGGACGTCGATGCGGCGCGGCCGCGTCGCGCCGAGCGGCGTGAGCTCGCGGTCCTGCAGAAAGCGCAGGAGCTTGATCTGCGCCTCGCCGGTCATCTCGCCGATCTCGTCGAGGAACAGCGTGCCGCCCTCGGCCTCCTCGATGAGCCCCGGCTTGGCCGAGTGGGCCGTCGAGTGCGCGCCCTGCCGGTAGCCGAAGAGCTCGCTCTCGACGAGCTCGCGCGGGATGGCGGCGCAGTTGATGGCCATGAACCGTCCCGGACGCCCGCTCGCGCCGTGGACGGCGCGGGCGTAGACCTCTTTCCCGACGCCCGTCTCGCCCACGATGAGCAGCTCACCGTCGGAGGTCGCGAGGCGCCGCAGCCGATCGCAGGCGACCGCGAGGGCGGGCGACACCGTCGCGACGGGGCCGAGGGGCGCGACGAGCTCGCTCTTCATCGCCTCGACCTCGAGCGCCGAGGCGAGGCGGAAGATCGCGACGTGGTTGCCGAAGAAGAGCAAGGCGCCGTCGCGCAGCTTCGTCGGCTCGGTGAGCCGCGCGTTGTCGAGCCAGGTGCCGTTCTTGCTGCCGAGATCCTCGACCTGATAGCCGCCGGAAACGCGCAGAAGCCGCGCGTGCTGCCCCGAGACGACGCCGTCGGCGAGCACGAGCGCGTGCGCGCCAGGCCGCGTCTCGTCAGGCGCGCGCCGACCGACGAAGAGCTCAGCGCCGAGGAGCTGCAGCCGCGTCTTGGGCGGCAACCCCGGCGTCTCGGCGGCCCCCACGAGCAGCAACACCGCCCGATCTCTCTGCTCGCCGGGCGCGAGCGGCGACTGGACGGCCGTGAGCGTCCGCTCGGCCCCGTTCGTCATGCGGCGCAGACTACCACCGCTCGGGATTCGTCGCGTGCCAGGGGCTCAGCGACACGCGAGGCGCGCGAGCTGGCGCGTCGGCTGCGACAGCGCGTCGCCGTCGCCGAGCTGGCCGGCCGTGTTGCCGCCCCAGCACGAGACCGTGTGGTCCTCGTGTCGCGCGCAGGTGTGTGACGCGCCAGCCGCGAGCTGCACGACCTTCGTCAGTCCGGGCACCGGGGCCGGGATCGACGACGAGGCGCCGTCGGTGCCGAGCTGGCCGTCGTCGTTCGCGCCCCAGCAGAGTACGGTCTCGTCGGCGGCGATCGCGCAGGTGTGCGCGCCGCCGGCGGCGACGCCGCGCGCGCCCGCGAGGTTCATAGCGGCGACCGGCGCGTGCGCGTCGAGCGCGTCTCCGGAGCCAAGCCGACCGTCGGCGCCTCGGCCCCAGCACCAAACGCCGCCCGCGGCGTCGAGCGCGCAGGTGTGAGCCGCGCCCGCCGAGACCGCCGCTGCCGCCGGCCCCGGCGCCGCGCCGAGCGAGATCGCGACGGGCAGCGCGCGCGCCACAGCGGCGCCGTCGCCGAGCTGGCCGTCGGCGCCCCGCCCCCAGCAGCGGAGGCTCCCGTCGGAGAGGTGGCCGCACGTGTGCCCCGCGCCCGCGGCCATGGCGTCGAACGACCCAGGCCCCGGCGGCGCCGCGCCCGCGGGCGCGCCGACGGGCGCGGGCAGGTCGCGGTCGGTTGTCGTGCCGTCGCCGAGCTGGCCGTCGGCGTTGGCGCCCCAGCACAGCGCGCGTCCGTCGTCGAGAGCGGCGCAGGTATGCGCGTCGCCGGCGGCGACACCGCGCGCGCTCCCGGGGAGCTCCACTCCGGTGGGCGAGGGCGTGTCGATCATGTGATCGGGGCCGAGCTGGCCCGAGAGCCCGCGGCCCCAGCACCACAGCGCGCCGCCGCTCGCGATCGCGCACGTATGGGCGAGACCGGCGGCGACGCCGATGGCGTCGATTCCGCCCTTGATGGGCGCGGCGCGCGCGCGATCGACGACGGTCGCGTCGCCGAGCTGGCCCGCCTCGTTGGCGCCCCAGCAGGCGATGGTCTTGCTGGGATCGTCGCCCCCGGTGACGGCGCACGTGTGATCGCCGCCGGCCGCGACGTCGGTCGCGGCCATGACAGCTGCCACGGGCGCCGGCCGCGCGCGCAGCACGGCACGTCCGAGCCCGAGTTGCCCGAAGTGGTCGTCGCCCCAGCAGAAGAGCGCGCCGTGCGCGTCGCGGGCGCACGAGAAGCTGCCGCCCGCTACGACGTCGACACTCGCGCCGAGGCCGCTCACGGCCGCGGGGATGGGGAGGGCGCTCGTCGAGCCGTCACCGAGCTGGCCGTCGGCGTTCGCGCCCCAGCAGAGCGTCGTGCCCCCTTGTCGGATGGCGCAGGTGTGCGCCGCGCCGGCCGCCACGGCGACGGGATTGCTCACGAGGAGCACGGCGGCCGGCAGCGTCTGCGTCGAGCCGCCTTCGTAACCCAGCTGACCGGCGCCGTTACCGCCCCAGCAAAAGAGGCCGGCGGCGCGCGTGGCCGCGCACGTGTGCAATAGGCCGGTCGCGACGCTCGTCACGGAGGTCAGCGTCTGCACGCGCACGGGCTGCGGGCGACGGACGAGCGAGCCGTCGCCGAGCTGACCCGCGCTGTTGTCGCCCCAGCACCAGAGCGTCTCGTCGTCTCGCAACGCGCACGCGTGCTGCCACTCGGCCGATAGTGTGCGGATCCCCGTGAGCGCGAAGACGGGGACGGGCAACCGCCCCGGTTTCGCGTCGCCGCCGTCGCCGAGCTGGCCGAGACTATTGTCGCCCCAGCAACGGGCCGTGCCGTCGTGCAGAGTCGCGCATGAGAAGGCCGCGCCGGCGGTGACGGCGGTCGCTGCCGAGATCCCCGCCACGGCGACCGGCGTCGTGCGCGACGGGCCGCCGCCGTCGCCGAGCTGGCCGGCGTCGTCGGCGCCCCAGCAAAAGACCAGGCCTGCGTCCGTGGCCGCACAGGTGTGGCGCTGTCCCGCGGCGACCGAGACCGCGCCCACGAGGCTCGCGACGGCGACGTCCAGCGAGCGCGGCGTTCGCGTGCCGTCGCCGAGTTGGCCGTCGTCGTTCCGCCCCCAGCACGATACGCTGCCGCCCGCGCGCCGCGCGCACGCGTGCTCGGCGCCCGCGGCGACGGCGACGAGGCGGTTCGTCGGGCACGAATCGGCGACGCAAGTGTTCGAGGACTCGCCTTCGTGATCGCGGTAGCGTCGGCCCGACGGACAGCGGAGGTCCGCGGCGCTGCAACGGCCGTCGACCTCGCAGAACGCGTCCGCGCCGCAGGCGCCGTGGTCGTGGCAGCGGAAGTCACCCGCCGGGAGGCAGCCCGGCGCCGCCGCAGAGAACGTCAGGCAGCACGCGAGCACGAGCCGGGCGCGCCCGTTGATCAAAAGCAGCCCCCGAGCGCGAGCCCACCCGGCACGATCGTGAGCGTGGCGCGCGCGCGGTGCTCGTGGCGCACCCACGCGTAGCGCCCGACGCCCGCCGCCACGAGCGCGCCGCCCGCGACCAGTCCGCCGACGGCGATCGCGTGGCGTGACTCGGCGGTCGAGCGCGCCCCGTCGTAGCCGGCGTACGTGCGCGCGCCGCTGTCCGGCAGCGCGGCGAAAGACGCCGCGAGGAACCCACCGCCCACGGCGAGCCCGACGACGCCCACGCCGAGCAGAGCGGCGCCCCAGCGATCGTGCGTCCAGGGGGGAGGCGGTGGACGCGGGGGCGGGGGCAACGGAGGGGGCGTGATGACGACCGGAGCGGCCGGGCGCTCGGCGGCCATTTGCCGCGCGCAGCGCGCGAGCGCGATGTGCGTCGCGCTGGCCTGCACGGCCGGCGGCGCCGTGTCGAGGAAACGCTGGTAGAGCGGCACGGCGCCGCGGCAGTCGCCCGCGAGGCGGCGCGCCTGCGCGTTCGCGAAGAGGAACTCACCTCGCGGTTCGAGCGCGAACCCCGCCTCGAACGCCTTGATGGCGTTCGCGTAGTCCTTCGTTCGATAGAGCGCGAGGCCTCGATCGTAGAGCGCACGCGCCTCGGCGCGCATCTCGGGGGGCGCGCTGGCCTCGTCCTCGTGTTCCGGCCCTTCGGGCTCGGGCGCCGCGGCGAGCGCAGGGCGCGCCGCCGCCGTCAGCAGCGCGAACGCCAAGAGCACCGATGCGGCGCCGCTAAGGCGGGACCGGCGAGTCCGGATCCCAGGCGTGCAGGCGCGACTCGTTGGTTGGGCGCGCCGCCTGGGGCGAGGGACGCGCGGCGCGAGCGTGCCCGCCACGTCGGGGCGCGACCTTGTCCGGGCCTCTGACTGAGCTGGCGACATGAGTGGTCGCGACGGGAATCGACGGCGCTGGCTGCACCTCCACGTTATGCCCCGTGGGCGTGGCTGTCGAGACGTCCCGAAGCGGAACGAGCGACGCGGGATCGGTCGCCGCAGCGGCCGCGCGCCGCCCGTCGTCGGCCGTCGGGCGCTTCGTGCGCGCCACGGCGAGCCATCCGCCGGCGCCCGCCACCGTGAGCGCGAGCAGCGCGGCGGCGACCGCGGCGCCCGAGCGTGCTCGGCCGGGTCCGCCGCGCCGGCCGAAGGCGAGCGCGTCTGTGGCCGTGCGCGCGGCCGGCACCGCTGGAGCGCGCGCCTCGCGCTCGGCGAGGTGATCGCCCAGCGACTTGCCCGCGCGCTGCGCCGCGCGCCACGAGGCGAGGTCGTCCGCGAAGAGCCTCTGCATGAAGGCGCCGAGCCCGACCGTCGACACCTCGAGGCGCTCCCGCCGCGCGAAGGTCTCGAGCCCGACTTGCAGCGCCTGCGCCGTCGGCGTGCGCTCGGCGGGCTCGCGCGCAAGCGCGCCGAGGACGAGCGCCGCTAGCTCGGGCGGGTACGGTCGCCCGTCCCGAAAACACGGGGGCGCGGGCGCCTCGCCGACGATCTTGTTCAGGATCTCGAAGTCGGTCGGCGCCGCGAACGGCGCGCGGCCGGTCGTGAGCTCGTAGAGGATCGTGCCGAGCGCGAACACGTCGCTGCGCGCGTCGAGCGGCTTGCCCCGGCATTGCTCGGGCGACATGTAGGCGAACTTGCCCTTGAGCGCGCCCTCCTGGGTCTGCGAGCTCTGGTGCGCCCACTTCGCGATGCCGAAGTCCGAGACCTTGACGGCGCCATCGTACGACACGAGGACGTTCGACGGCGAGACGTCGCGGTGGACGATGTGGAGCGGCTCGCCGCCGGGGCCGCGCTTTTCGTGCGCATAGTGCAGGCCGGCTGCCGCCGCGGCGACGATCCCGATGGCGTGCGGCAGCGGCAGCGGCGCCGTCTCCCGCGTCGCGCCGTCGGCGGCCGGGTCGGCGACCTTCGCCTGCGCCTGCATGAGCTGGCGCAGGTTCGAGCCGAGCACGTACTCCATCGCGAAGAACGGCGTCTCGCCGTCGGTACCGACGTCATAGACCTCGGTGACGTGCGGGTGCGTGAGCGTCGCAGAGAGGCGCGCCTCGTCGAGGAACATGCGCAGAAGCTCGGGCTCGAGGGCGTGCTGCGGCAGGATGCGCTTGATGACGACGAGTTTCTCGAAGCCTTCGATGCCGACGCCGGGCAGCCGCGCGAGGTAGATCTCGGCCATGCCCCCGACGGCGAGCCGCCGGATGAGCTGGTAGCGGCCGAGCTTCTGGCCGCTCGCGTAGTGGTCAGGGACGGCGGTCATCCCGCTTCAGGGTAACTCGTCGTCGCGCAAAGCACACATCGGTTTCCCGAGGCGCGAGGGAGCGTATTTCAGGGCTCCGTTGCGCAACCGGAGGACCGCCATAAAATCACAATAATTTCATGTAAATAGAAAGACGCGTCGACAAAATCACGGCAAAATCGCGGGTTCTTCACGTTGCGCAACACGGACCGGAGACGCCCTCTCGACGACCGAAGGAGCGCGAGACGGGCCGAGGAATCGGGTCCCCGGGGTGGCCTTCTTCTTGCTGAATAGCGCCGACATGGGAAACCGAAATACGGCGACGGTCCTGGCGCTCTCGACGCTCGCGCTCGCGTTCGGGGGTGCGTGCTCGAAGAACAACGCGAGCGCGCTGCCCAACGACGTGCGCGCCATCGTCTTCCTGCAGCGCATGCCGCGCACGGACGCCGGCAACGTCTTCGAGTACACCTCCTACGTGGCCGGCGGGCGCCTCGTCAAGCTCGAGCCGCCGTCCGCGGACGGCAAGCTCACTGTGCTTACGTCCGACCCGATGTTCGCTAGCGCGGACGTCATGTCGTACGACCTGTCGTTCGACGCGCTGTCGGTGGTCTTCTCGGCGCGCCTCGCGAACAACGACCACTACAACATCTTCTCCATGAACCTCGACGGCACGAACCTCAAGCAGCTGACCGAGGGCGGCAACGACTACGTCTACCCGGTGTACCTAGCCGGCTCGAAAATCTTCTTCACGACCAACCTCAACGTCGAGAACGAGCCGAGCTCGGGCACCTTCAGCGCCGACGCGAAGCAGTTCGAGGACGAGTACGAGCGCGCGACGACGGCCCAGGTCGGCACGATGAACGTCGACGGAACAGGCATGCTGCTCGGGCCGCGCAACGTCTCGCACCGGGTCTCGCCCGCGCTCCTGCCCAACGGGCGCGTGCTCTATACAGAGTGGCTCCACATGGGGCCCGCGAACGACGGCCACCTCCGCATGATGAATGCCGACATGACGGCCATGCGCGAGGCCTTCGGTGGCGAGGACGGCGGCATCGGCGGCACGAACAGCTACCTAAAGGGCCGCTACGTGCAGACGATCACAGGCCGCACGGACGCAGCCGGCAACCCGCTGCCCGACGACGTCCAGCTCGTTGCCGTCGCAACGTCTCGCGACCGGACCTTGCAGGCCGGTAAGCTCTTCCTCATCGACCTCAACGGCACCGAGAAGGAGTCGAAGTTCACCGACATGACGCCCCTCGTCCCCGGTGACCGCGTGCCGAGCAGCGTTGGCCGCTACTACGACGCCGAGATCATCGGTGACCCCAATAACAAACAGTTCCTGACGTCGTGGGCCGACGGCCCCGTCGAGTCGGAGCTGCTCGCCCAGGCGAAGTCGCAGGCGAACTTCGGCATCTACCTCTACGACGCCAATTCACAAACGCGCTACCCCATCTACGACGATCCGACCTACTGGGACATCCTGGCGCGTCCCGTTAAGGCGCGCCCCGAGCCGCAAGTGACGGCGTCGCCGCTCGCGGGGGGCACGAGCACAACGATCGGCGCCATCAACGTCTACGACTCATCCATACTCAAAATCCTCGCCGGCTCGGTTCAGAAGGTGCGCCTCATCGAGGGCTTTTCGGGCGAGGAAGGCTTCCCGATGTTCGGCACGACGGAGTTCGACGGCCAGTCGCTCTACTCCGAGATCCCGCTCCAGCAGGACAACTCGTTCGCGGCGTCGGTGCCCGGCAACGTGCCCTTTCACATCCAGCTCATCGACAAGTTCGCGATGAGCGTCGCCAATGAGCCCATCTGGATCAGTGGCCGCGCGGGCGAGAACCGCGTGTGCGGCGGCTGCCACGAGGATCGCTTGAAGACGCCCGTGCTCGCGCCGGGCCAGACGCAGGCCCAGCTCGCGGGTGCCGTCAACCTAGACGTCCCGCGCGCCGCGCGCATCACGCCCTTCGTCGCGGGCAGCACGACGAGCTACGACTTCAGCTACGGCAAGATCCGCGGCGTGCCGTGGGACAAGGCCATCCAGCCTATCCTCGACGCGAAGTGCGTGAGCTGCCACGACGGGGACGCCAGCAAGCCCGGCAACCCCACCTATACGGTGACCGACATGACGACCAAGACCTCGCAGACGTTCACCTTCGATCTGCGCGGCCAGCCACTCGCCGTCACCGTGGGCGAGAAGATGACCGGCGCCTACACCGCCTCCTATATCTCGGTCATGGGCCTCGGCGAGCTCCTCGGTGAAGACGTCGTGAGCATCACGGGCGCCTACAATCAGTATGGCTACGTGTCGCCTGGCTCGGCCAAAGACTCGCAGATCATCCAGAAGCTCAATCCCCCGCAGCGCTTCCCGACCATCGACGCGACGGTGCGCGCGTTCGCCGCGGGCGGCATCCACCCGAACGACGTTGGCCACCCCGAGTGGGAGCTGACGCCCGAGGAGTACTACCGCTTCGTCCTCAACATCGACTTGGGCGGTCAGTTCTACTTCCGCGAGAACCGCGACGTCGCTCAGAACTACAACATGCCGGGGAGCATCTGATCATGCGCATCACGAAGACGCTTGCCCTCACCATCTTCTCTTCGGTGCTCGCGACCGGCTCGCTCTTGCCGGGCGCGGCGCAGGCGGGCCGGGGCGGCAGCCCGCAGGCCATCCAGAGCGCCATCGCGGCCAACTCCGTCGACACCATCCAGGCGGAGCTCGAGCGGGCCGAGTACCTGGTCTGCGCGGCGTGCGCCGACATGGTGGTCCCCCTCGTCGATCACCCGAGCTATCGCGTGCGTCAGGCGGCCGCTTGGTGGCTCGCGCGGCGCGGGGCGAGCCGCCAGGTCTACCTTTCGATGCTGAACCGGCTCTCGCAGCCCGACTCGGCGCTCGCGCGCAACGCCGCCGACGTGCTCGGCGAGTTCCGGGCCGCCTCGTCGATCCCCGCGCTGTCGGCGGCCCTGTCGAACCCAATCTTCACGGGCGAGGCGCGAGCCGCCATGGCGCACGCGCTCGGCCAGATCGGACGCCCCGAGGTGGCCGCGCCGCTCACGCAGGCGCTCGCCGCCTCCGACCCCGTCGTCAAGGCGGCCTCGCTGCAAGCCCTGCGCGACGTCGAGGGCTTCCACGACGGCATGGTCGCCGTGCCGCTCGTCCAGGACGCGGACGCCATTGTGCGCGCCGAGGCCGCGACGACCATCGGCATGATGCACACGCGCGCAGCGGCGAGTGCCCTCGTGCAGGCGCTCGCCTCCGACCCGGACGTTGCGGTGCGCAAGAAGGCCGCCTGGTCGCTCGGCTCCATCGGGGCGCCCGTGAGCGTCGCCGGGCCGGCGCTGCAGGCGGCGGCCACGAGCGATCCGAGCCCCTTCGTTCGCTCGCTCGCGCAGATCGCGATCTCGCGCCTCACGCAGTAAAAGGCCTGGCACGGCCAACGCTCGACGACGGTTTCCGTCCGGGCCGGGTTCGTCTCTGTTAAAATCGCAGACCCCGCATGCACCCCTCGCCGCCTTCGAGGAGCCCCTGGCGCGCATCGTTCGGCCCGCTCGTGGTCGGCGTGCTCGCGGGCGCCGGCGCGGGATGCCTGAAGAAACAGGGCGCGGAGCAGCACTTCTACGAAAATCACATCCAGCCCATCTTCAACAACTCCTGCATCAACGGCACGTCTCCTTGTCACCGCGTCGACCCGGCCACGGGCGTCGCCCTCGGCAACCTGGACCTCACCTCGTTCGACAACGTGCAGAAGCGCCGGGACGCCCTGCGCACCTACGGCAGCTACACGCAGCCTCTTTTGCTGCTCAAGGTACTGCCTGAGGCGCAGGTGACGTTCCCGTTCCGCGGCGTGAGCCTCCCGAGCGAGATTCGTCACACGGGCGGCAAGCCGATTTCGTCGAACTCGGAGGCGTTCTACGAGCTCAAGCGCTGGCTCGACAACGGCGCGAACCGCGACGGCATCCTCCCCCTGGGGAAGCCGAACACGGGTCTGGGCGGCTGCAGCGTGGCGTTGCCGCCGGGCTGGACGCCGCCCACGCCCGCCGTCGACACGGGCAGCTCGGCCTACACGACGTTTCAATCCGACATCATGCCGCAGCTCGAGCAATCTTGCGCCTACTCGAACTGTCACAGCTCACCACAGGCGGACTTCTACTTGACCTGCGGCAACACGCCCGAGAACCAGCTCTTCAATTACGTCCAGGCCGCGAGCTTCATCGTGCCGGCGCCCGCCGCCGTCGAGCAGAGCGAGATCCTGCTGCGGCCGCTGTCCGTGCCCGGCGGCGGCATCGACCACACGGGCGGTGTCTTCTTCCAATCGCGCGACGACGACACCTGGAAGACGTGGAAGAGTTGGGCCCTCGACGTTCAGGCGAACGCTCCGCTGCCGCCCGAGCAGAAGTCGATGGGGCGTCAGTTCTTCGAGGCCAACGTGCTGCCCAAGCTCGTCACGCGCGGCTGCGCGCTCGAGGGCTGCCACAGCCCCGACGGGTTCAACGACTTCCGGCTGCGGCCGGGCGCCCAGGGTTTCCTGTCGCCGGGGGCGCTCAAGCGAGACTACGAGACGACGCTGCTCGAGTTCATGGCGCTCGACAGCGTCGACGTGCGGCAGTCGCGGGCCGTCAAGAAGACGATCGCCGGCGGCATCACGCACCGCGGAGGGTCGCTGCTCGAGGACGAGGGCGTGGCGTCGACCGCGCCGTGCCCGGCGCCGTTCCCCGCGAGCTACGATCCCACGCTGCCGTACGATGCTGGCAACCCGGCCACGGCGCGCGCGTTCTGCGTGCTCAAGGAGTGGCACCGCATCGAGCGCATGGAGCGCGCGTCGTCGGTCTCGGCCATGGCGACGGGCGACGTGCTGCCGCTCGCCTTCGTCGCGCGCCCACCCAACGCCGACAACCTGCTCCAGTTCGACACCTACGAGGGCGGCGCCGACCTCAAGCTCGCCGACGCGACGATGGGGGATGACGGCCTCGTCGCGAGCGTCGGCAACGTCCGAAGCGCGCTCGCGCCCTGCGCGGGGCTCGCCGGCAGGGACGTCGACGTGCGCGGCCCCGAGTGGAGCTACGACGGCGCCAAGCTCATCTTCGCGGCGCGCCCCGGCGCGGCGAGCGGGTTCGACCTTTGGGAGCTCGACGTCGCGGGCGCGAGTTGCAAACAGCTCACGGCCGACAAGGGCCGCGCCGTGAAAGGCGTCACCGTCCACAACTTCGACCCAGTGTACGCGCCCGACGGCAGCGTCGTGTTCGCGTCGACGCGCTCGGGCACCGTGACGCTGAAGGACTTCCTGCCGAACTCCGACCTCTTCCGCGTGCAGCCGCCCGGCATGGACTTCTCGAATCCGCAGCAGATGACGTTCCTGCTCAACGCCGAGCTGTCACCGGCCTTCATGCAGGACGGGCGCGTCACGATGACGACCGAGAAGGCGACGCCGGACTTCTATCAACTGTCCGGGCGGCGCATCAACTGGGATCTCACCGACTACCATCCCTTGCTCGCCCAGCGGGCGGCCTCGACGGACACGTTCGCGCCCGACCTTCACCCCTCCGTCGGGTATCAGCAGGCCACGGAGATCCGCGAGGGCCTCGATCGCAACTTCCTCGTCATCCTTTCGGACGCGAACGCCAAGGGCGCCGGGGGCGCGCTCGCGACCTTCAATCGCTCGGTCGGGCCGTTCGAGGCCGACCGCTCCGAGCCGACGTTCCTCAAGTCGCTCGTGATCGTCGACGCGGCCGCGACGGGCCGCGCGGGCACGAAGGGCGTCTACCGCTCGCCGTTCTCGCTGCCGAACGGCGAGATCCTCGCGTCCTACGCGGCGAACGTGACCGATCCGACGCAGGCGCAGGCGCCGAAGTACGACCTGGTCGCCGTCGACGCCGGCGGGAAGCAACGCGCGCTCGCGAGCGACCCGGCGCTCTCGTACGTCGAGGGTGCGCTCGGCTACAAACGCGCCGAGCGCGCGCTTTTCGAGAACCTCCCGCAGCTGGTGTTCGGTGGGCACAACGAGCCCGGCGCAGCGGAGGCCACGATGCACTTCCCCGACCTCCCGGTGCTCGCGACGCTGCTCGGCGCGAACCTCCGCCGCGGCCGCAACGTCGCCGCCTTCGACGGCGCGACGAAGCTCCAGGCTTACGTCGAGTTGCCGCCGCCCATGGGCACCTCTCCCAGCAACCCGCCGCCGGGCTTGCAGGGCACGCAGATCCCCGTCTATTCGCAGCGCACGTCGCTCGGCACGGCGGACCTGCAACCGGACCACTCTTTGCTGGTCAACGTGCCGGCGGGCAAGCCGCTCATCTTCGAGCTCCTGGACCGCAAAGGCACGTCCTTGTTCTTGATGACGGAGGAGCACCAGGTGACGAGCGGCGAGCACATCACGCCGGGCGCGCCGCGCAGGGTCTTCAACAACATCTGTGGCGGCTGCCACGGCAGCATCAGCGGCGCGGAGCTCGACGTCGCCGTCACGGCGGACACGCTCACGGGCGCCTCCGTGAGCGCCTCCCGCGACCTCAACCCGACCTCGTTTCAGTAGAATTAACGAGGGCCTTGCACACGCGAAAACTCCCGGAAACACCTGGGAGACGATACTTTGAGCGTGCTCGAGAGGTCGTCAATTTCCGTCGCGCGAGGCGCCATGACGGTGACGCACCCCGCGCCCGCGGCTCTCCTGGCCATCACCGACGACATCGAGCTGCGCGATCTGCTGCTCGAGCTGGCCATCGAGGAGGGCTACGGCGTGCGCTGTGTCGAGACCGACGCCGAGGCGGGCGCCATGCTGCTCGCCGAGCGCCCGGGCGTCGTCATCGTCGACCTCGACATGGCGACCGGTGCAGGCAGCAAGTTCCTGCGCCTGCTGCGCCGCAGCCCACACCGAGGGATTCCGTGCATGGGCGTGACCGCCACGAACGACATGATGCTCTCGGTCTCCATCGACGCGCCCGTCTTCTTCAAGCCCTCGCTCACGGGCTTCGCCGACGCCCTCCGCGCCCTATTTGCCTAGAACGAACGCCTAGAACCGAAGGGAGAACGCACCCTGCACGATGTGGGCGCGGGCGCGGTCGGCGTTCGGGGCGTCGGCCGCGTCGAGGTGATAGATGAGGAGCTCGTACTTCACGTCGAGCTCCATGTCGACGTACCAGGACGAGCGCTCCTGGCCGGGGTGGCGGATGAACGCGAGCTTGCCGCCCGTGAGGTAGTTGCTCATGGGCGACAGCTCCCGGTCGCCGGTCCAGTATTGGCCGGCGGGCCCGAGCTCGAGGTAGCCGCGGGCATCGCGGTAGAAGCTCGCGCCGCTCTGGAGGTGGTAGCGCCCGCGCAGCGTCACGAGCAGCCCCGGCCCGAAGTACTTGTTGAGCACGACCTCGCCCGTGGCGGCCTGCACGGCCCAGGTGTCCTCGTAGAGGCGCGCCATGAAGAGCCCCGAGCCGCGCACGGCGGGGAGCGCGTAGACGGCGCGCGCGAAGACGGCGTAGCGTTGCCGGAACTCTGGCAGCCGCTCCTGCGGCGTGCGGCTCTGCATGCCGACCAGCACGCTGCGATAGGGATTCGACTGGAAGCCGTCGAGGATCTGGATCGTGCTGCCGAGCTGCAGGAGCAGCTTCGGCGTCGCGGTCCAGCTCAGCGAAGGCTGGAACGTGTCGATGGCGAGCTTGTGCGTCGTGACGTCGGTCTCGCTGCCGAAGCAGTGGGTCGACAGCGTGAGGGGCTTGAGATCGAGGGGCTGGTCGCCGATGTTCGAATTGTTCGCGTCGCAGACACGATCGAAGTTGTGCGTGTACGACAGGCCGACCGTGAAGTTGTGGTCGAGGAGATCGCTCGTCGTCGTGCCCGTGACGGCGCTCGAGCGGTAGTCGCTCTCCCAGCCGTACGAGTACCCGAACGACCACGCCGAGCTGGGCCGCTGATAGGCGAGGGCGCCGTGGACCTGGTGACGCGTGTCGGAGAACTTCGTGGCCGTCGAGACGGCGTCGACGCGGTAGACCGAGGGCGTCGCGCCCGACACAATGTCGACCTCGTAGCCGGCCGCGAAGTGGAAGTCCGGGCCGATCGTCGTGCCGAGGTCGAGCTGCGGGTGTACGACGCTGATGCCGGCGTTGGCGCTCGACGGCTCGCGGAAGAGCGTGAGGCGCGCGGCGGCATCCTGTGTGGCGCGCGCGGGCGCCACGAGCAGCGCCGAGACGCACAGGGCGGCGCCCGCGAACGCAGCGAGGCGGCGGAGCGGGGGCCTCAGTTGCAACCGCATCCCCCGCCCGAGGTGCCGCTGCCGCCGATGGCACCCTCGCGGTTGGACAGAACGTGGTCGTCCGCGGCGGTTTCCTGCGCGTTGCCGTCGGGCTGCATGATGCGGTCGGC
>DATKFB010000530.1:0-2133 GCA_035544435.1 Polyangia bacterium | reverse complement strand
ACGGTCTTGACACTGATGCCGAGCTTGACCGCCACCTGTTTGTTCGTCTGGCCCCAGATGATCAGATCGAAGATCTCACGCTCGCGCGTCGACAGCCGGTTGAGAACGGCCGCGCGGGCCGCGCGGCCCGCGTCGCCGCCCGTGGCGGAGGCTTCGAGCACCGGCGGCGGGTCTATGGGCTTGTCCGCGAGCACGTCGAGGACCGCCGCCAGGATCTCGCGGGACGGCTGGCTCTTGAGCAAGTAGCCCCTCACGCCGCTGACGGCGGCTTGCCGCACGCTGACCTCGTTCGCCGTCGCCGAGAGCAAGACGACGCGCGTTGCGGGCGCGATCTCGTGAATGGCGACCGTGAGCGCGAGCCCGCTGCCGTCTGCCAGATCCAGGTCGGCGACGACGAGATCGGGCGCCTGCGCGCGCACGACCTCGAGCGCCGTGCCCAGGTCGGCGGCCTCGCCGACGACGGCGACGTCACGCGCCTCGGCGAGCAGGGCGCGCAAGCCCATTCGAAAAATCTCCGACAAGTCGACCAGGACGATTCGCACGATGCTTCCTTTGCCGTGTCAGGCGCACCTTAAGGATGCAACCGCGGTGCCGCCGCGCGGTCCCGGCATTCCGGCCCCGGCGAGGACGACGGTGTCCAGGAAGCGAACAAGGGACGAAGCCGCTGTACCCAATTGTGACAAAGGCGACGGCGCGCTGGGAGGCCGGGGCGCGGGTTGTTGCCGCCTGCCTCGTCGTGGTAGGGGTCCACGAGGTCATCATGGGAAAGCTCACGGGCAAGGTCGCCATCGTCACTGGCGCGACGAGCGGCATGGGCGCCGGCATCGCCGAGCTCTTCGCGCGGGAGGGCGCCGCCATCGTGGCCGGCGGACGGAACGCGGCCCGCGGCGCGGCCCTCGTCGACAGGTTGAGGACGGCCGGCGCGCGCGCCGAGTTCGTGGCCGGTGACGTCGCGACGCTCGAAGCGAATCAGGCGCTCGTGCGCGCCGCCGTCGATCGTTTCGGCGGCGTCAACACGCTCGTCATGAGCGCAGGCGAGCTCGGCCTCGGCTCGGTGACCGATGTCGCTCTCGAGACCTGGCACAGCACGATCGGCGCGAATCTGCACGCCGTCTTCTATTTGTGCCGCCTCGCGATCCCCGAGATGAAGAAGGGCGGGGGCGGGACCATCGTCGTCAACGGGTCGATCGCCGCTTACAAGGGATTCCCGAACCACGCCGCCTATTGCGCCTCGAAGGGCGCGCTGATTCCGTTCGTGAAACAGATGGCGCGCGACTATGGGCCCGGCATTCGAGTGAACCTGATGTGCCCCGGTCCCGTGGACACGCCGCTCATCTGGGACTCGGCCAAGGCGTTCCCCGACCCGGCCACCGCCGTGCAGGCGGCCGCCGACGGGACGGTGCAGAAGCGACTCGGCTTGCCGCGTGACATCGCGAACCTGGCGTTGTTCCTCGCGACCGAAGACTCGTCCTGGATGACGGGCGCGAGCATTCCCATCGACGGCGGGGCGCTCTGTTAGCGCTCTGGGCTTTGCAGTAAGGTGCGCTCGTGAACTTTGCGGCCATAGATTGGGTCATCGTGGGCGCCTATCTGGCGCTGTCGCTGGGGATTGGAATTCTCGGTAAACGATTCGTCGGAGACCTGACCCACTTTCTCGTCGCGGGGCGCGAACTCGGTGTCTACGTCGGTATCGCGACGCTCGCCGCCACCGAGATCGGCACGATCACGTTCATGTACATGGCCGAGCTCGGCTACAAGGCGGGCTTCGCGGCGTTCGCGGCGGCGCTCATCTCGGGAGCGGCGATGATCGCGGTCGGACGCACGGGCTTCATCGTGAGCCGCTTTCGCGATCTCAAGTTGATGACGGTGCCCGAATATTTCGAGGTGAAGTACAGCCGGGGGCTGCGCATCCTCACGGGCTTCGTCGTGGCGCTCGGCGGGATCCTCAACATGGGCGTGTTCCTCAAGGTCGAGGGGCAGTTCTTGACCACCGTGAGCGGCATCGACAGCCGCTACCTCGTCGCCGTCATGACGGGCATCCTGCTCCTCGAGCTCGTCTACACCGTCCTCGGCGGCATGGTGTCGGTCGTCATCACCGACTTCATGCAGTACATTCTTCTTTCGATCGCGACC
>DATKFB010000529.1:0-2899 GCA_035544435.1 Polyangia bacterium | reverse complement strand
CGCTACCCACGGACGATGCGCTCAGAGCTCCGGAGAGCGGCCCCGCCACGACCGGCGCCACGGACGCCTACGTTCTGGGCGCCTTGTTGAAGCTGCTCCTCGGGACCGCCGTGGGTCCGACGCCCGCACCGCCCTCGACGCTGGCGCGGCTCGTCGAGCGCGCGCTCTCGCCCGATCCGAAGGCTCGCCCCGGGGACGCCGATGAAGTGCGGGCGGCGCTCGGCATAATCCTGCGCGCCCTCAAGGGCCCTGGAGCCACGCCGGCCGTGGGCGACCTCGTGCGCGAGCGCGGCGGCGACGCCCTCATCGACCGCGCGGCGCTCGCGGCGCTCGCGAAGGCCTTCGACCCGCGGCGCGGCACCTCGCCGCCCACGTGGAAGGTCATCACGCTGACGCGCCTCGAGACGGGCGGGGGCGCGCGCACGCCGCGTCCGGTGCTGACGCCCGTCGATCTCGGGCGCGGCGAGGTCATTCCCGGCACGCGCTACCGTATCCTCTCGAAGATCGGCGAGGGCGGGATGGGAAGCGTGTACCTCTCGGAGCACGTCGACCTCGAAAAGAAGGTGGCCTTGAAGCTGCTCCGCCCCGATGTCGCGCGCGACGCCGAGACGCTCCAACAATTTCGTCAGGAGGCCCGCGCAGCGTCCAAGGTCGGCAGCCCCTACATCTGCGACGTCACCGACTTCGGAGAGCTCGCCGACGGGCGCGTCTTCTTCGTGATGGAGTACCTCGAGGGCCAGTCGCTCGGCCGCGTCGTGCGCCAGCTCTCGCGCATCGAGCCCGCGCGCGCCATTCCGATCCTGCGCCAGGTCGCGAAGGCGCTGGGCGCGGCGCACGAAAAAGGCATCGTCCACCTCGACGTCAAGCCGGACAACGTCATGCTGCTCGCGCAGCGCAAGCGCGGCGACGCCGTCAAGGTCGTCGACTTCGGCATCGCTGGCCTCATGCACCAGACCGCCGAAGAGGAGGAGATCGCCGGCACGCCCGAGTACATCGCGCCGGAGCGCGCGAGCGGGCACGGCTACGATAACCGCAGCGACGTCTACGCGCTCGGCGTCATGGCGTATGAGATGTTGGGCGGCGTCGTCCCCTTCCACGGCAAGAACCACATCGCGACGCTGACGATGCAGGTCAAGGATCCGCCGCTGCCCTTGCGCCGGCAGCCGGGAGGCAAGGACGTCCCCGAGGAGCTCGCCGAGCTCGAGATGCGCATGCTCTCGAAGGATCCCGCCGCCCGTCCGCAGAGCATGGCTGAGGCCGAGGCGCTGCTCTGCGAGGTGCAGATCGCGATCGGGCTCAAGACGCCTTGGGACGACCTCGAGCTGCCGGCCGTGGAAGAGGCCTGGCGACAAAGGCTCGAGCGGCGCATGCCGTCGGCGGCGCGGCCGCGCAGGGCCATCATCCTCGGCGCGGGCGGCGTCGCCGTCGCGTCGCTCGCCGTCGCGCTGTACTTCGGCTTCATTCGCGCGCCCGACGTCGTCGTCAAGGAGGTGCGCGTCGAGCTCACGAAGACGGAGGAGGCCCCCGCCGTCGCGGCGGCGCTGCTCAAGGCCGATCAGGCCGCCCGGCGCGAGCGCTACGTGAGACCGCCCAAGGACTCGGCGCTCTTCTACATCGAGCAGGCCGAGGCCGAGGCGCGGCAGGTCGGCCGGCCCTCGGCGGGCGCGCGCTCTCTTCGCCGCGCCTACGCGTCGGCCCTGACGGTCGTCGGGAACGAGCTCGTCAAGGCCGACCTGCGCGATCTCGCCGTCACGAAGTACAAGGAGGCGCTGCTCTTTCTGCCGGACGACCCCGACCTGCAGGCCAAGGCCGAGCTGTCGCTCGAGGAGCGGCGGCGGCGGGAGCGGCGCGACGACAAGCATGCCGCGGCGCCGCCCGCCGCCGCGCCCTCCCCTGGCGACGACGCGAAGGAGGCGGCCGCCCGCGCCTTCCTCGCCGCGACTCACGGTCGACTGTCGGAGGCGCGGCTCGCGCTCAAGAACCTCGCGACGCTCGACTCGGGCGGCGCGCAGGCGGCGCGGCTGGCCGACGCGCTGCGCGCGCGCGCCGCGAGCGCTTGGAGCGCGGGCCACGTGGACGACGCGCGTCCCCTCTACGCCCTCGTGAGCGAGCTCGACTCGAACGACCCCGAGGCGCGCGCGCGCGCCAAGGAGCCTCCGCCGCTCGCGACGGTGGCCGTGGACGCGGGCGCCGCGCCGCCCGCAGTCGCGGCGGGGGCGGCACCGGCCAAGGCCAAACGGCGCGCTGACGAGCGCGATGTCGACCCGGCCGCGCCGCGCGACGTGGTCGCGTCGCGGCGCGCGAGCGACGCGGGCGTGGCGGCCATGTCGCGTGGTCGGCTCCCCGACGCCGAGGACGCCTTCACGAAAGCCGTGCGCGCCGATTCGACGAACGCCGTTGCCGTCGGCGGCCTCGCCGAGGTCGCCTTCGAGCGCGCGCGCTACAGCGAGGCCCTCGACTACGCGCGGCGCGCGGCGCGCCTCGCGCCAAAGAACCCCAAGTACCTCGTCGCGACCGGCGATGCCTACTTCAAGCTCTTGCGCTACGACGAAGCGCTCGCGAGCTACGTCAAGGCCGCGACGCTCGTGCCACGCGACGCCGCCATCAAGAGCCGAGTCGAGCGCGTGCGCTCCAAGATGGGCGCCGGGGCGGCCGCGCCGGGCCGCGCCCCTGCACGCTAAAAGCGACCAGTAACGCCGACGCTGGCGGTTTGCGGGGCGGCCTCCGCAGCGGAGCGCGGCGAGCCGAACCCGCCGAGGTAGAGCCAGACGCCTCCGATCGTCGCCGAGGCCGCGCCGAGGCCGGCGAGCAGCGCGCCGAGGACGCGCGTGCTGCGCACGCGAGGGCAGTGGCCGAGGTCGTCGCGTTCACTCGGCGCGCACGCGAGCTCCTGACCGTC
>DATKFB010000528.1:0-5261 GCA_035544435.1 Polyangia bacterium | reverse complement strand
CAACACCACGGCGTCGAGATCGCGCGCCATCTCCCACGCGCTGCCGTAGCGCTTCGCGGGGATGCGCTCGAGCGCGCGCATCACGGCGCGATCGAGCGCCGGCGGCACCTCCGCGCGCAGGCGCGAGGGGAGCGGGATCTTCATCTCCAGGATCTTCTTCATCGTGCCGAGATCGGTGTCGCCCGCGAAGAGACGCTCGCCCGTGAGCAGCTCATGCAACACCGCTCCCAGCGCGAACAGATCGACCCGCCCGTCGATCCCCGCTTCGCCGCGCAATTGCTCGGGCGACAGATAGCCGGACTTGCCCTTGACCACTCCGTTCTGCGTCGCCTGCGTGGCCTTCGCGAACTTCGCGATCCCGAAGTCGAGCAACTTCACCGCGCCCGCGGGCGTCAGGATGATGTTCGACGGCGTCACGTCGCGGTGCACGAGCCCGAGCGGCGTCCCGTCGGCGTCCGCGAAATGGTGCATGTAGTCGAGGGCGCGGCAGAGCTCGCGGCCGACGAAGGCGACGATCCCCGCGGGCACGGGGCGTCGGTGCCGCAGCACGCGCGCGAGCGATGGACCCTCGACGTACTCGAGGACGAGGAACAGCTTGTCGTTCTCCCTGCCGAAGTCGAGGGCCTGGACGACGTTGGGGTGATGGAGCACGCCGAGGATGCGCGCTTCGTCCGTGAACATGCTCACGAACTCCGGATCGTCGTTGTTCGCCGCGTGCAGCCGCTTGAGGACGACGTCGCGCCGGAAGCCGGCCGACCCCGTGACGCGCGCCTTGAAGACCTCCGCCATGCCGCCCGCGCCGAGGGGGTGCAGCAGCTCGTAGCGCCCACAGCGGCGCTCGTCGGCACGGCGCGCCTCCGCTCGACGCTTCATCCTTCGAAGTGGCTTGCGCGTGTTGCCCATGAAACGCCGTGCCGCCGGCCTCCGGAGTCGATTCAATTTGTGCGCCAGCGCGGAAAGGCGCTACAAATGGGCGCTGTTTCGGCCGGGGGACGGCCCGCCTCGCGCGCACGGGAACAGTTTCGGCTGTGTGGTCACCGGGCAGTAACGCCCGCGCGCTCCCGCTCCATCTCGAGCTCGAGAGCTTCCCATTCCACGACCAATGCATCGATCCGCGGCCCGAGCGCGTCGTTCTCCGCCACCAACGCTTCGATCTCGTCGCGCCCCGCGCGTTGAAAGAACCCCGCGTCGGCGTAGATCGCGGCGATCTCGGCCTTGCGCGCCTCGGCCGCCGCGATCTCTGCGAGCACCTTGTCGCGCAGCTTCGGGAGCTGCGTGACGCGGTTCCGCCGCTTCTTCTGCTCCTCCCACGTCTCGCCGGCATTCGATTCCGTGTCACTCTTCTGTGCCGAGGACTTGGCCTTCAAGGCCACCGCGTCGCCGTCCAGGTGGTCGTCGCCGAGCTTCGCGAGGTACTCCGCGTAGGTTCCCGCAAAGTCGCGCAACCCGTCGGCCGTCACCTCCACCACGCGCGTCGCGAGGGCGCTCACGAAGGCGCGGTCGTGCGAGACGAAGACCACAGTTCCGCTGAAGGCCTTGAGCGCCGCGACGAGCGCGTGGATCGCTTCGAGGTCGAGGTGGTTCGTCGGCTCGTCGAGCACGAGCACGTTCGGCCTCTGCACGGCGATGAGCGCGAAGATGAGCCGCGCCGCCTCGCCTCCCGACAACAAGCCGACGCGCTTGCCGACGTCGGGCCCCGAGAACAGCACGCGGCCGAGCTCGCTCCGCCAGAACGTCGGGCCCTCGGCGGGCGTCTCCGCCTCGATCAGCCCGAGCGGCGTCGCGTCGGCGTCCTCGAGCACCTCGCGGTGGTCCTGCGGGAAGTAGCCCACCTTCGCCTCGTGGCCCCATTTGACCTTGCCGGCGTCGGCGTCGGTTCGCCCCACGGCGATCCGGATGAGCGTCGACTTACCCAGGCCGTTGGGTCCGATGATGGCGACGCGCTCGTGGCGGCGCACGACGAGCGACACGTTCTTGAGCACGACCTTGTCGCCGTAGGCCTTCGCGACGCCACCGATCTCCAGCACTTCCTTGCCGCTCGGCCGCTCGGGCACGACGCGGAACACGGGTGTGCGCCGCGACGTCTCGGCCAGGTCCTCGAGGTCGGCCTCGATCTTTTCGATCTGCTTGACGCGGCTCTGCGCCTGCGTGGCCTTGGTGTTCTTGGCGCCGAAGCGCTCGACCCAGGCGCGCTTGCGCGCGATCTCGTCCTCGGCGCGCAGAAGGCTCACCTCGGCGCGCGCGCGCGCCGCCGTCTTCTCGACGATGGCGCGCGAGTAGCCGCCCGTGTAAAGCGTGATCGTGCGGTAGTCGACGTCGAGCGTGTGGCTCGTCACGTTGTCGAGGAAGCGCTGGTCGTGCGAGATGATGACGGCGCACCCGGCGTAGCCCGCCAGGAACTTCTCGAGCCAGCGGATCGTGAGGATGTCGAGGTGGTTGGTCGGCTCGTCGAGGAGCAGCACGTCGACGCCGCCCACGAGCACCTGCGCGAGCAGCACGCGCAGCTTGAACCCGCCCGACAGCGTCGACAGCGGCGCGCGGTGCAGGCGCGTCGGGATGGCCAGGCCCTCGAGCACCTCGCTCGCGCGGGCCTCCAGCGTGTAGCCGTCGTGCGCCGCGATGACGTCCTCGAGGTCCGCCATGCGCGCGGCGTCGACGTGCCCCGCGCCCACGCCGCCCGCCTCGACCATGCGCGCCTGCTCGGCGAGCGCGTTCCACACGACGGCGTCACCGCGCATCGCAAGGTCGAGGATGATCTCCGCGTCGTCGAGGAACCGGTCCTGGCGCAGCACGCCCATGCGCGCGCCCTTGGCGATCGTGAACGAGCCCCCCGAGGCCTCCTCGTCGCCCGCGAGGACGCGCAGGAACGTCGTCTTCCCCGACCCGTTCGCGCCCACGAGGCCGTACCGAGAGCCCGGGTTGAGCTGCAGCGAGACGTTCTCGAACAGGACGCGCGCGCCGTACTCCTTGGCGAGGTTGCTCGTGGCGATCATTGTCGTCGGTCAGAGATACTGCACTCGAACGGCGACGCGTCGCTCTATGAAACGAAAGTCGGCTCGGTTCGACGTGACGAGCAACGCGCCGTTCCCGCGCGCCGTCAGGGCGACGAGAACGTCGTTTTGGAACACGCGCCGCTTGTTCGTGTCCCACGTTTGTTCATCCCCGACGTCGCGAACCAGCTTTCCAGCCTCCCACCAGTCGACGACGCTGGGTTCCCAGATCTCCGAAGCGTGTCGGAAGAGCGCCTCGACGGTGCGCCGCGCTTGTTGGCTGCGGGCGCCCCGCCGGAGCTCGGAAAGGACGACAGCCGCGTGCCGGACGACGAATGCGGCGTGAATCTTCTCCAGTGTGTCGGCGTGGAGATGCCGCTCCCAGAAGTCGATGTATACGTTGGTGTCCAGGATGGCCGCGTGCACGGCGATCACTAAGGCGTGGAGAAGCTTCCGCGCGGAAGGGTTCCACCCGTACGCTGCATGAATCGCCACAGCGCTCGCATGCGAACCATTTCGCGGAGCGCTCCGCGAACGGCCTCGGCGTCGGTGTGCGCACCCAGCGCCAGACGCGCCTCCCGCAGCTCGCCTTCGTCCACGAAGAACGACTTCCGCTTCAGCTTGGACCGCATATGCCTACCATAGCACGAGTAGGCATACGCTCTGCCGAGAACGCCTTCGGGCCCGAAGGCCGATTTGCCCGCGCCCCCGCTCTTGCAGTAGAAGCGGCCAGGTCCTCGCGCCCTAACGCGTCGCACGGAGGTCACCATGTCTCGCCGCGGCCGGTTCGCCCTCATGCTGTCCGTCGCCGTCGTCCTCGTCGCAACGGTCGCGGCTGCCGAGCCTCAGGTCTCCGAGGCCGTCGTCGCGGCATTTCGAGGCAAGATCGTCCTGTCGCGCGACGCGGTCGCTCCCGGCGCGAGCGACAAGGAGACGATCGCCAAGCTCAAGGCCGCACAGCTCACGGCGATCGTCGGGCTGCCCACGGACGACGGCCAGGTCTGGCGCTTCCACTACGCGGCGTTCCTCAAGAAAATCGGCAACCTCGGCCTAAAGCTGCGCTACGTCAGCGGCGAGCAGGATCGCCGGCAGGACGCCGAGAGCCCCATTCCCATCGTCGACGTCACGAGCCCCGTGCTCACGGGCGAGCTGTCGGTGAGTGAGCGCCAGGGGCTCGTGCGCGGCAAGGTCTACTTCCTTCAGCTCGTGAACGACAAGGGCGAGGTCGTCGCGAAGGCATCGGCCGTCTTCAAGTAGGCCCCGCGGCCGATCACTGCTTCGTGAGCGTGATCGTCCCCGAGATCGCAGCCTGTCCGGCCATGGCCGACCCGGCGTGCGGCGACTCGGTGAGCGTCGTGCCCTTGACGCAGTAGTCGCTCTCGTTCGGCGTGCCCCCCATGGCCGTCTCCGTGAGCAAACCGGCGGGGGTGGTGCTGTACGTGCCCGTTTCTGTCGACGCTTGGTCGACGAGAACGAACGTGCACCTGCAGCCGGAGCCCGCTCCGACGCACGTGATCGACTGGTACATCATCATCGTCGCGCCCTCGAGGATCTGCGTGAGCTCATCACAGCTGACGGCGCCGCCGTCGTGGCTCAAGCACGACGCCGGGAGGTTGAACACGACGTTGCCCGACATGGTCGTATTCGTCGAGTAAGTCAGGTCGGCGTTGTAGGTTACGGTGCCCTTGATCGCGACGCCCGACGCGCTCACGGTTTCCGCCGGGCAGCTCATACTCACCATCGATGTCGCGTCGGCGCTGACGCACGACGAGGTGACGCTCCACTTGCCGACGATGGCGCCACCGCAGGGCGGCGTGTTGCTGCAGGTGCCGCCGGACCCGCCGGCGCCGGACCCACCGGCGCCGGAACCGCCACCGTCAGCGACGAGGCCGGAGCCGCCACCGCATCCGGAGAGCATCGCCAGCGTCCAGAGACCCACGGACGAGCTCAGCAAGCTGTTTCTCATCGCTGCGACAATGCCAGATTGTTTCGATGGCCGTCAGTGACGGGCCGCACGGGGCAGGCTCCCCTCCATTTCGGAGTTGGCAGCGCGCGCGCCTTGGTGGAAACTCTCGGCCGCCATGAGCAAACGCGTCTTCAACTTCTCAGCCGGTCCCGCCATGTTGCCGCTCGAGGTCCTCGAGGCCTCGGCCAAGGCCCTCGTCGATTACCAGGGCAAGGGCTTCGGCATCGCCGAGGTCAGCCACCGCGGCAAAGAATTCGACGGCGTGCTCGACGAGGCCATCGCGCTCGTCAAGAAGCTGCTCGCCG
>DATKFB010000527.1:0-2088 GCA_035544435.1 Polyangia bacterium | reverse complement strand
CCGGCCTGGACGCGGACGTGGGCGTCGCGCGCGAAGAACGTCAGGCCGCCGCCGCCCGCGAACGTGTCGGTCGCGCCGGGGGCCGGCCCCGACGCCGGCGCCGCCTGCCGGTACCAGGCGCCGCGCAGGACGAGCTCGAGGCGCTCGCGCGCGAGGAAGACGCCCGGCTCGACGACGGCGCCCTGCGACGTCAGGGCTGCCGTTCCGCCGCCGACGTGCTGGCCGACGTACTCGCCCGTGACGGTCAGGCGCCGCCACTGCAGCTGGGCGTCGCCGCCGAGCGCGAGCGTGCGCGGCGCGAGCAGCGTGCCGTAGAGCACCGAGACCCCGCCCGAGAAGCGCCACCACCCGTACCAGGGATCGTCGGCGCGGCGTCGCCAAGGGGTCGTGCCCATGGGGCCGATCGGATCGGCGGACAGACGCAGGGCGCCGAAATACCCGCTCGTGAACAGGCGGTCGTCCACGCTCCTATCGGCGCTCATCCCCGTGATACGGAGGTCGAGGAGGCCGAGGTCGCTCGCGAGGGTGAACCCCGTGCGGTAATCGGGCGCGAGCGCGACGAGTGCTTGCGCGCGCTCGGGCAAGCGCAGATCGACCTCGTCGACCTGGCGCGAGAGTGAAAAGGGGACGCGCTGCGCGCCGAGCTCGAGCGCGAAGGCGCGGTTGGGCCGCCAGGCGGCGAAGGCCTCCGTGACGCGCACGAAGTCGGCCGTCGGAAGGCGACCGCCCTCGACGGGCGCGAAGGCCGCGTCGCGGCCCGAGGCCTCGAGGAGCGCGCGCGCCCGCCAGGCGCCGCGCTCGACGTCCTCGCCGATGCGCAGGCGGCGGAAGCGCAGCTCCGAGCCGGCGCGCGGGGGATCGTCGCCGGCCGCGGGACCGGAGCCGCTCGGCGCCGCGTCCACGACGGCGTCGCCCTGGAGGACGAGCACGAGCGGGTACGTCTCGGGCGTCTTCGGCTCGGACCGGGCCGCGAGCTCCGGCGAATCCCCGGCGGCGTCCGCGGGCCGCGCGAGCGCCGAGGTCGCCGCGAGCACGGCGACGCCGGCCAGCGCCAGCGCCCGCGCCCCGATCATTTTTCCGCGGGACTTCCGAGTGCGGCGAGCTTGGCGACCTTCTCTTCGAGCTTCTCGACGACGCGCGTCTCGTAGCTGTCGCCGTAGAGGGCGTTCGCCTCCATGATGCCCGTCGGGCTCGTGACGTTGATCTCCGTGAGCCAGCCGCCGATGACGTCGAGCCCCACGAAGAAGTGGCCGCGCTCGCGCAGGCGCGGGCCCAGCGTCGTCACGATCTTCTGATCGCGATCGTTGAGCGTCGTGGCCGCCGGCTTGGCGCCGACGTGCAGGTTCCCGCGCGCGTCGTCGGCCGCGGGGACGCGCAGCACGGCGCACAGCGGCTCGCCGTCGACGAGCAGGATGCGCTTGTCGCCCTGCCGCACCTCGGGCAGGTACTTCTGCGCCATCGTCCAGCGGCGGCCGAGGTTGGTGGCCTGCTCGAGGATGGCGCCCGTGTTCGGGTCGCCCTTGCGCACGTGGAACACGCCGAAGCCGCCCGAAGCGTCGAGCGGCTTGACGACCATCTCGCCCGCCTGCTCGGCGAGGAAGGCGCGCAGCTGCGCCGTCTCGCGCGTCACGATCGACGGCGGACAGAGGTCGGGGTACTCGAGCACGGCGAGCTTCTCGTTCTGCTCGCGCAGGCCGCGAGGGTCGTTGATGATGAGCGTCTGACCGCGCGCGCGCTCGAGCATGAGCGTCGCGAAGTAGTAGTCGAGGTCGAACGGCGGATCCTTGCGCATGAAGACCGCCTGACAGCTGCGCAGGGGGACGCTGTTCTGGGGGCCGAGCAGGTAGTGGTCGCCGGGCACGCGGCGCACCGTGACGGGCCAGGCGCGCGCGACGGCGTCGGCGTGCTCGAGCGAGAGGTGGCGCGGCTCGCAGAACCAGATCTCGTGCTTGCGGGCCTGGGCCGCCAGCATGATCGCGAAGGTCGAGTCGCCCGCGATCTGCAGGCGGGCCATCGGATCCATGACGAAGAGGAACTTCATGGGTCTATTCTGGCGCCGAACCGCCGCTCGTGCCGCCCTCGCCCGCG
>DATKFB010000526.1:0-3089 GCA_035544435.1 Polyangia bacterium | reverse complement strand
GAGGGATTGAGAACGACGCTCGTACCGTAGTCGTCCGCGGTGGCCGATGCGCTTGCGTTCAGCTCGCCTCGGCCAGCCGAGCGATCAGCGTGCGCGCCTGCTCGGCCCACGGCGAGGCGGCCGAGGCCGTCATCTCGTCGTGCTCGAGGGCGAGGTACTTCTCGAGGTGCGCGCGCGCCTGGGCGCGACCGCCGAGGCGCTCGAGGGCGACGGCCAGGTTGTAGTGCGCGTCGGCGAAGTCGGGCGCGATCTGCAGCACGAGGCGGTACTCGGCGACGGCGAGCTCGAGGTCGCCCCCCTCGAGGATGAGGTTCGCGAGGTTGAAGCGCGCCTCGACCTGATCGGGATCGAGCGCGAGCCCGCGCTCGAAGGCCGCGCGCGCCTCCGTGGCGTCGCCGCGGCGGTGCGCGATGCCGCCCAGGTTCGCGTGCGCGGCCGCCAGCCCCGGGTCGAGCGCGAGCGCCTGCCGGTAGCAAGACTCGGCGCGCGCGTCCGCCTCGGCGTTCCCGGCGGCCTCGCGCAGCGTCCCCTCGGCGAACCAGTCGTAGGCCGTGCGCCGGGCGCCGGGGTCGCCCTCGGGCGCGGGCCCCTTGGAACGCACCTCCCCGATCTGTAGCGCCGACGTGCGCAGCTCGGCCAGACCGAAGTCGAAGACCTTCTGGCCCGTCGTCTCGTAGGCGGCGCCGTCGTCGACGACGACCAGGCGATCGCCGTTGAACGCAACGCGGATGCGATCGAGCGGCCGATCGACATGCGGCAGCGAGGCGCGCACGGCGTCGAGCGCCTTGCGGATCTCGCCCGCCTTGAAGCCGCGATCGACGAGCTCCTTGGCGGCCTTCATGCTCACGAGATCCTGGAACGTGAACACGGGCTTGCCCGCGCGTCGCGCCGAGGGGCCGACGAAGCCGGTCTGCGCCCAGTAGCGCAGCTTGCTCTCGGCGATGTCGAGGATCTTAGCGGCGCCCGCGAACGTGTACGTGGCTTCCTCCATGTCGCGCCTCAGAAGCTCGCTTCGATGTCGACGTCGATGAAGACCTTGGCGCCTTGGGCGCGGATCGCGACGTGCGTGCTCACCTCGCGCGGCGCGGCGCCGGAGACGCGAGTGGCCTCGCGCTTCGCCAGCTCCTGCACGCGCTTGCCGACCGAGGCGTCGGTCTCAAACAGCGTGGCCAGGCGCACCGCCGTCGCGGCGTCGCACGCGTCGCGGATGACGACGGCGAGGGCCGGCAGATCGAAGGTCAGCATCGTCGAGCCGAAGTAGGCGTCGCGGCTGCCGCGCTGCGAGCGCTGCCCTTCGGAGATCACCTCGGCGCGCGCAAACAAGAGGTCGAGCGCCGCGCGGGCCGGCCGCTCGCGCACCTCGCGCTCGAACAGGCCGATGCGGGTCGCGCGCGCCATGGGGCGTCGGGCCGCCAGGGGAGGTGCCGCCGCGCCCGCCTCGGCTCCGCCGGGCGCGGGCGTTCCTGAACGCTTGGTCTTCGACATGGCTGCGCTTGCGAGGTCCGACGTGGCGAGGTTCGACGGCAAGGGAGAGCGGATCGTATCAACCCTGGGCACCCACCGCAAAAACCGGCGGAATCGTCGGGAATCCGCCGGATTCGCCGCGGCCATTCATGTTACCGTGGGCCATGGCCCAGGGGCTCGAGCTCGCGAAGTTTCCGATCCTCGTCGTCGACGACGAGCAGGACAACCTCGACGCGATCCGGTTCAACTTCGGCAAGAGCTTCCAGCTGCTGCTCGCCGGAAGCGGCGAGGAGGCGCTCGCGCTCGCGCGCCAGCACGAGGTGGCCGTCATCGTCACCGATCAGCGCATGCCGCGCATGACGGGGCTCGAGCTGCTCAAGGCGGCGCGCGAGCTGCGCCCCGACGCCGTGGGCATCATCGTGACGGCCTTCACCGACGTCGACGTCCTCATCGAGGCCATCAACCTCGGCCGCATCTATCGATACGTCACCAAGCCCTGGGACTCGAAGGAGCTGCGCGGCATCCTCACGCACGCCATCGAGCGCTTCGCGCTCCTGCGCGAGAACCGCCGGCTGCAAGACCAGCTGTCGCAGTACGTCGGCATGCTGTCGACCGAGGCGCACGGCGAGTTCAACTTCGGCGCCATCGTGGGCGACTCGCCGGCGCTGCGCGACGTCCTCGCGCGCGTCGAGCAGGTCGCGCAGACGGCGTCGACCGTCCTCCTGCGCGGCGAGACCGGCACGGGCAAGGAGATGGTCGCGCGCGCCATCCACATCAACAGCGCGCGCGACGGCAAGCCGTTCGTCAAGGTAAACTGCGCGGCGCTCGCGACGGGCGTCCTCGAGTCGGAGCTCTTCGGCCACGAGAAGGGCGCCTTCACGGGCGCCGTGGCGCGGCGCCTCGGCCGCTTCGAGCTCGCCGACGGCGGCACGCTGTTCCTCGACGAGGTGGGCGACCTGCCGCTCGACGTGCAGGTCAAGCTCTTACGCGTGCTGCAAGAGCGGGAGTTCGAGCGCGTGGGCGGCACGGAGACCATCAAGGTCGACGTCCGCGTCGTCTCGGCGACGCACCGCGATCTCGAGAAGCAGATCGCCGACGGCGCTTTTCGCGAAGATCTCTACTACCGCCTCAACGTGTTTCCGATAACGCTGCCGCCGCTGCGCCAGCGCCCGAGCGACATCGCGCTTTTGGCCGAGCACTTCATCCAGAAGTACGCGCGCACGGCGGGCAAGACCATCCGCGGGCTCGACGCGGGCGCCGCCCTTGCGCTCTCGGGCTACGGTTGGCCCGGCAACGTGCGCGAGCTCGAGAACGTCGTCGAGCGCGCGCTCATCCTCGCGCGCGGCGCCGAGCTGACGGCGACCGACCTCGAGTTTACGCGGCGGCCCACGCCACCCGGCGCGGCCGAGCCCGCCCCCGCGCCGCGCGCGGGCGACGGCACGCGCCCGCTGCAGGAGCGCCTCCAGGAGCAGGAGCGCACGGCCATTGTCTCGGCCATCGACCTCGCGCACGGCAACATCGCGCACGCGGCGCGCGCCCTCGGCATCAACCGTTCGACGTTGTATTACCGCTTGCGCAAGCACGGGCTCGAGCACCTGCTGCCGCTCAAGGAGGCCGCGCCCGCG
>DATKFB010000525.1:0-5642 GCA_035544435.1 Polyangia bacterium | reverse complement strand
TCGCGAAGCGGAAGACGAGGAGGTTCTGGACCGTCTCCTTCCCGAGGTAGTGATCGATGCGATAGATCTGCTTCTCCGTGAGGCACTTGTGGACGTGACGGTTGAGCGCCTGCGCCGTCGCGAGATCGGTGCCGAACGGCTTCTCGATTATGACGCGCGCGAAGCGGTCACCAGAGGTCCTCGTGAGGCCGGACGCGCCGAGGTGCTCGACGACGGTCGCGAACGACGCGGGCGGAATCGACAAGTAGAAGACGCGGTTGCCGGGCAACCCCAGCGCGGCCTCGATCTCCTCGAGACGCTTCTTGAGCGCCACGTAGGCCGGGGGATCGTCGTAGCTGCCCTCCTGGTAGAAGACGTTGTTGGCGAAGGTGTTCCACAGCTCGGGATCGACCGGGCGGCGGCGCGCGAACTCGTCGCAACCCGCGCGCAGCTCGTCGCGAAAGGCCGTCTCGGCCAGGGGCTTGCGCGCGTAGCCCACGACGGCGAAACGCGCGGCCAGCAGGCGATCGCGCGCCAGACTGTAGAGCGCGGGGACGAGCTTGCGCTTCGTCAAATCACCCGAGGCGCCGAAGATCACCATTGTGGCCGGCTCGGGGATGCGCTCCTCGTGAAGGCCCTCACGGAGCGGATTGGGGACCGCTGCTGGCGGAGAGGAAGAGGATGACGATGGCGCGGGCTCTGGGGCGGCGCTCATGGTCACGCCTACGCCTTCACTATCGTCGCGAGCAGCGTCGCGAGGCCCGCGTCGACGTCGGCACCCAGGGTCACGCGCAGCGCACGACGGCCGCGGCGGCGCAGGACCTGGAGATCGCCCAGCGCCTGCGCGTCACGCAACGTCGCGAACGTGTAGGCCTCGCCCGGGATGGGCACGTCGTGCGCCGCCTCGGCCGTGAGCTGGAGGAAGACGCCGTTGTTGGCGCCCCCCTTGTGGAGCTGCCCCGTCGAGTGCAAGAAGCGCGGCCCGTAGCCAACCGTCGTGGCGTTCTTGCCGCGCGCGCGGCAAGCAAGGCGCAGCTTCGTGAGCAGGGCGTCGCGCGCGTCCGAGCGCGCGAAGTAGGCGCAGAGCGCGACGTAGTCGGCCGGCGTCGCCGTCGCGAAGTGCGCGCGCAGGCGCTCGAGATCGTCGGGCAGGCACACGTCCTCGGGGTGCGGCAGCTTCCCTGCGCCCGGGGGCGACTGCGCAAGGGCCGCCAGCAACGCGCTCGTCGCGAGCTTGGCCTCCGTGACGTTCGGCTCGTCGAACGGGTTGACGCCGAGGACGGCACCCGCGACGGCCGTTGCGACCTCCCAGCGGAAGAACTCGCGGCCGAGCGCCGCACGGCTCTCGAGCGCGAGGTAGACCACGGGATGGCCCGCCTTCTCGAGCGCGCCCACGGCGCGGCTCTGGCTGGCGTCGCCGTCGCCCAGCCGAATGTAGACGAAGAGGCGATCGTCTCCATAGTCCGCAGGCGCGCCCACGGGCTCGAGGTCGACAGGGACGACGCCGCGGCCCTCCTTGCCCGTCGACTCGGCTACGAGCTGCTCGATCCACGAGCCCAGGCTCGCGAGCTCGGGCGAGGTCACGAGCGTGAGCTTGTCGCGGCCGTTCTGCGCGGCGACGCCCATGATGACGCCGAGCCTCAGCGCCGCGAGGTCGGGCGCGGGTACGACTGGCGAAGAGGCGGCGGCCATCTCGACGGCCGTCGCGACGACCCCTTCGATGTCGGCGCCGAGCAACGCGCCCGGAACGAGGCCGAAGTAGGAGAGGGCGGAGTAGCGCCCGCCGATGTCGGCCGCGTTGACGAAGACGCGCCGGTACTTCTTCTCTTCGGCGAGCTGGCCGAGGCGCGTCGCCGGATCGGTGATGGCGATGAAGCAAGGGCCCGCGCGCGCGACGTCGCCCTCGGCCTGCGCGAGGGTCCGCTGCCAGAAGTGGCGCTCGAACGCCTGAATCTCTATCGTCCCGCCCGACTTCGACGCGACGATGAACAACGTCTTTCGGCCCTCGACGGCGCGGTCGACGGCCAGGACGGCCGCGGGATCCGTGTTGTCGAGGACGTGGAACCGCAGACCGTCCTGCCGGCCCGCGAAGGTCCGACTCAGAACCTCGGGGGCGAGGGAGCTGCCGCCCATCCCGAGGAGCACGGCGTCCGTAAAGCCGGCCGCGCGCACCTCGGCGGCGAAGGCCGCGAGCTCGCCCAACTTCGTTTGCATGAGCGCGGGTGAACGCAACCAGCCGAGGCGCGTCTTGATCGACGTGTCGTGGGCGGCGTCGGCCGTGAACAGCTTGGGGTCGCCGTCCCAGAGGCGCTTCGGCGCGCCCGCCTGAGAGAGGCGCAGCACCTCGGCCTCGACGGCGGCGGCGAGCGGCGGCGGCAGTACGGCGCGCGCCCGACCGGCCGTCTGCTCGAGCAGCGCGGCGCGACGCGCGGCCACGGCGGCGAGCAGCGTCGTCATCGAGGCCGCGAACGACTTCACGCCATCGTCGAGGAGCCCGTGGCACACGCGCGACAGATCGATGCCCAGTGCCTCGAGCTCGGCGACGGCGGCGTGCGCGCCCTCGTAGTCCATCGCGAGCGTCGCGGCGACGGTGCCGTGGTCCATGAAGGCCGTCAGCGTCGCGGGGGGCACCGTGTCGACGGTGTCCGCGCCGATGAGCGCGTCGAGGTACATCGTGTCCGCGTAGCGCGGATCCTTCGTCCCCGTCGAGGCCCAGAGCAAGCGCTGCGGCGAGGCGCCCTTCGCGACGAGCGCCTTCCAGCGCGCGCTGCCCACGATGCCCTCGTAGATCTCGTAGGCCATCTTGGCGTTGGCGATGGCGATCTTGCCCATGAGCGCCTCCGCGCGTTTGGCCACCTCGGACGCGCCCGCCTTGAGGCCCTCCTCGGCCTTCTGCGCGAGTAGCTTGTCGCACACGGCGTCGACGCGCGAGACGAAGAAGCTCGCCACCGACGTGAGCCCCGCGAGCTTGCCGCCCGCAGAGGCGCGCTCCTCGAGACCGGCGAGGTAGGCCTCGATGACCTCCTCGTATTGCAGGAGCGAGAAGATGAGCGTCACGTTGACGCTCACGCCCTGCGCCGTGAGCGCCCGGATCGCGGGGATACCCTCGGGCGTGGCCGGCACCTTGATCATGACGTTGGGGCGGCCCACGAGGTGGGCGAGGCGCAGCCCCTCCGAGACCGTCTGATCCGTGTTGCGCGCCAGCTCGGGCAGCACCTCGAACGAGACGCGGCCGTCGACGCCGCCCGACTGCTCGTAGGCCGGCAGCAGCAGATCGCAGGCGCCGCGGATGTCATCGACGGCGAGCTCTTCGTAGATCTTCGTGGGCGGAAGGCCCGCTGCAGCGAGCTTGCGCAGCGCCTCTTCGTAGTCGGCGGAGGCGACGATCGCCTTCTCGAAGATCGTGGGATTCGACGTCAGCCCGCGCACGCCCGCCTCGACGAGATCGCGGAGCTCCCCCGAGACGAGCAGCCCGCGCCGCATGTTGTCGTACCAGATGCTTTGTCCGAGGCGGAGGGCCGCGGCGAGACGCGCCGATCCCGCGTCCGCGCTGGGCCCGTCCAACTTGGCCGCCTTGCTCTGCTTGGTCGACATCCGCTCTTCGCTCTCCTTCTTCGTCGCCGTTCCGACTCTGGCGCGCGCTCAGCATCTCAGTCGGACCCAGCGCTGTAAAGTCTACGCCCCGGCGTGGCGACGGGTTTCGACCGGGGGCCGCGGCGCCCATGCTAGGGTCCGCCGGTTCGCATGTTGGAACCGATCAAGCCCCTCGCGGGGCACGCGGTGTTCCTGCTGCTCGTGCAGCTGTCGCTGCTCGTCGCGGTCGCCCGGATCGGCGCTGAGCTGGCCAAGCGTGGCGGCCTGCCCGCCGTCGTGGGCGAGCTCGCGGCCGGGATCGCGCTCGGACCCACGGGCTTCGGGCACTGGTTCCCGGCCGCCTTCGGGGCGGTTTTCCCGCCCACGGCCGAGTCGTTTCACCTGCTCGACGCCTTCAGCGCCGTCGGCATGACGATGCTCCTCCTCCTGACCGGTCTCGAGACCGATCTACGCCTGCTGCGCAACCTGGGCCGCGCCGCGCTCATCGCGTCGATGATGGGCATGGTCCTGCCGTTCGGGCTGGGGTTCGGCCTCGGCTACCTCATGCCCGCGTCGTACCTCGCCGATCCCGGCAGCCGCATCCTGTTCAGCCTCTTCATCGCGACGGCCATGTCGATCTCGGCCATGCCGGTCATCGCGAAGATCCTCGTCGACCTCGATCTCACGAAACGCAACATCGGCATCGTCATCCTCTCGGCGGGCGTCGTCGACGACACCGTGGGCTGGCTCGTGCTGTCCCTCATCGCGGGCGCGGCCACGCGCGGCGTCGTGAACGTCCACGACCTCGGCCTCACGCTCGCGCTACTGCTGGCCTTCATCGGCGCGATGGTGTTCGTCGTTTATCCCATCTTGCGCGCCCTCATGCGCGTCACGGCCGAGAGCTTCCGCATGCCCGACTCGGATCTCGTGGCGATCCTCGTCGTGACGTTCCTCTGCGCGGCCGCCACCGAGTGGATCGGCGTGCACCCCGTCTTCGGGGCCTTCGTCGCGGGCGTCGTCCTCCACCAGGTACCGCGCATCCGCCGCGAGACCGTGGCGCGCCTCGAGTCGGTGACCTACGGCGTGCTCGCGCCCGTGTTCCTCGGCCTCGTGGGCATCAAGGTGAACCTGTGGTCGCTCGCGGGCGGGGGCGGGACGATGCTCGGCCTCGTGCTGCTCGTCGCCTGCGTGGGCAAGCTCGTGGGCTGCTCGCTCGGCGCCTACTGGGGCGGGCTGCGGTTCTGGGAGGCGGCGTCGATCGCCGTCGCCATGAACGCGCGCGGCGCCATGGAGATCGTCGTCGCCACGATCGGCCTGTCGCTCGGCATCCTGACGCCGCAGATGTTCGCCATCATCGTGCTCGTGGCCATCGTGACGTCGTTCCTCGCGCCCCTCGGCCTGCGGCTGACGCTGCCGCGCGTGCGCATGACCGACGACGAGGCGCGGCGCATCGTCGCGTCCGAGTCGCGCGGCGCCTTCGATCCGCAACGCGTGCGCCTCCTGCTAGCGACGAGCGGCGGCCCCAACGCGCTGTCGGTCGCCCCGCTCGCCTTCGCGATCGCGCGCCAGAGCGACACCCCGGTGCGCATCGTTCATGTCAAGGAGCGCGCCGTCTGGTGGCGCAGGCTCCTCCACCGCTTCGCGCCGCACACGCCGGGTAACGTCACCGACCAGATGGAGGCCTTCCGCGCCATGGCGGGCGGCCAGCCGCCCGAGCTCGGTCAGCTCTCGGGCACGGGCATCGCGCGCGCGATCTGCGAGGAGGCCCGCCGGGGTTACGACCTCATCCTGCTCGGGTCGGCGGAGGGGAGCTCGATCGGTGGCGCCATCGTCGAGGAGGTCGTGTCGGACGCGCCCTGTCACGTCGCGATCATGAAGGCGCCGCCGTCCACGGCCTCCGCGAGCTATCGCAACATCCTCGTGCCGGTCGACGGCAGCGTGGCGTCGCGCATGGCCGTAGAGCTGGCGCTGCGCTACGCCGAGGGCGCGGGCGCGGATCTGTCCCTCGCGGTCTTGACCGAGCGGCGTCCCCAGGCGGCAGCCTACAGCGATCTGTCCGGGACGCACCTCCCCGTCGAGGCGCGCGGCAC
>DATKFB010000524.1:0-4417 GCA_035544435.1 Polyangia bacterium | reverse complement strand
GCGCGTGCCCTCGATGATCTTGAGGAGAGCCTGCTGGACCCCCTCCCCGCCGACATCGCGAGTGGCTGACGGGGTGTCGCCCTTGCGCGCGATCTTGTCGATCTCGTCGATGTAGACGATCCCGCGCTGCGCCTTTTCGATGTCGTGGTCGGCGTTCTGCAGCAGATTGACGATGATGTTCTCGACGTCTTCGCCGACGTACCCCGCCTCGGTCAGGTTGGTCGCGTCGGCGATGGCGAACGGCACGTTCAAGATGCGCGCGAGCGTCTGCGCGAGCAACGTCTTGCCGCAGCCCGTGGGTCCGAGGAGCAGGATGTTCGACTTGCCGAGCTCGACGTCGTCGGCCCCCACCTTGGCGTCGATGCGCTTGTAGTGGTTGTGGATGGCGACGGCGAGGATCTTCTTGGCGCGCTCCTGCCCGATGACGTAGTCGTCGAGCACGGCCTTGATCTCGACCGGCTTCGGCTCGGGCGCGAGGCCGAAGTTGTCCGACTCCTTCTCGATCTCCTCGGCGATGATGTCGTTGCAGAGGCCGATGCACTCGTCGCAGATGTAGACCGTCGGCCCCGCGATGAGCTTCTTCACTTCCTTCTGGGACTTGCCGCAAAAGGAGCAGGAGAGGTTCCCGTGTTCGTCGCGCTTTCGCTCGGTCGGCACTGTCTAAAAGCGTAGCACAAGGTCGCGGCCGTGTGCGCGCGACCTCGCGGCGGCTGTCGTGGCTACTTGCCGGGGACCTTTTGCACGAGCACCTCGTCGATGAGGCCGTACTCCTTCGACTCCGCGGCGCTCATGAAGTAGTCGCGCTCCGTGTCGGACTTGATGCGGTCGATCGTCTGGCCCGTGTGCTTGACGAGCAGCTCGTTCAACTTGTCGCGCGTGCGCAGGATCTCCTTGGCGTGGATATCGATGTCTGTCGCCTGGCCCGAGAAGCCACCGAGAGGCTGGTGGATGAGAATGCGCGCGTGGGGCAGCGAGTAACGCTTGCCCTTGGCGCCCGCGGCGAGCAGGAATGCGCCCATCGAGGCCGCCTGACCCATGCAGAACGTCGCGACGTCGGGCCGCACATATTGCATCGTATCGTAGATCGCCATACCGGCTGTGACCATGCCGCCCGGGCTGTTGATGTAGAGCATGATGTCCTTGTCGGGATCCTCGCTCTCGAGGAACAGGAGCTGCGCGATGATGATGTTCGCGATCTGATCGTCGACGACCGTGCCGAGGAAGACGATGCGGTCCTTGAGCAGGCGCGAGAAGATGTCCCAGCCGCGCTCGCCCCGGTGGGTCTGCTCGATGACCGTCGGGATGATGAAGTTGCTGATGGGAAGCGACGGCGCGCCCGAGTCCGAGGACTTGCTCATGGGGTGGGTTCCTTTTTCTTCGGCGGCGTCTTCGGCTTGGCGGCGGACTTCGTCTTTGGCTCGGCCTTGGCTTCCGCTTTCGTCGTGGTCATCTTTTCGTCGTCCGTCTTTTCGCCGGCTTTCTTCTCGCCGGCTTTCGCGGTCGTCTCGTCGGCCGTCGCCGGATCGGCGTCCGTGATCTTAGCCTGCGAGATCAGCATATCAAGCGTCTTCTGTTCGCGGATCTGCGCCTCGAATTGCGGCATGGCCTGCTCGCGCTCGAGATCGGCGCGCAGCTTCTTCGGCGCCTCGTTGCGCGCCGCCGCGAGCTCAGCGATGCGCTTCTGGACGTCGGCGTCGGAGGCCGTGACGCCCTCGCGCTCGGCGATGGCCTGCACGAGGATGGCGCCGCGTGCCTCCTGCTCGGCGCTGCCGCGAAAGTCGGCGAGCATGCGCCGCTCGTCCATGGCCTCGGGGTCGAGGCCGGCGGCCTGGAGCTGGCGCTTGGCGCGCGCGACCATGGCCTGCGCGTGCCGATCGACGAGCGAGGGCGCGATGGGAAAGTCGTTGCGCTTGATGAGCTCCTTGACGAGCTGCTGGGCGAGCTCAGCGCGCACGTGCTGCGCGTCGGCCTCGAGTAAGCGCTCGCGCACCTTGGCACGCAGGCCCTCGAGCGTCTCGGCCTCGCCCGTGTCCTTGGCGAGCTCATCGTCGAGCGCGGGCACCTTCTTCTGCCTCGCCTCCTTGACGATGACGCGCAGGTCGACCGGCTTGCCCGCGAGCTCCTTCTGCGTCGTGTCCTCGGCGATCGTGTACTTCACCTCGACGGGCTCGGTCCCGATGGGAATGCCGCGCAGGCGCGACGCCAGCCCCGGCAGCGGACCGGCTTCCTCCTCGTCGAGGTCGACGGCCGCCGTTCGGTGCTTGAGCTTGTGCTCGCCCACGCGCCCCGAGACGTCGACGAGGATGACGTCGCCCGCAGCCGTGACGGCGCGGCCCTCGACGGGCCGGTACTCCGTGAGGCGGCGACGGTGGACCTCGAGCTCGGCGTCGACCTCGGCGTCGCTGACCGTGGCCGGGCGCCGCTTGAGCGGAACGCCGCTGTAGTCCTTGGGCGCGACCTGGGAGCGCACCTCGACGCGCGCCGAGAAGCGAAACGGCGCGCCCGCCTTGAGCTCGAGCTTGTCGACGGTGGGCGGCGCCACGGGCTCGAGCTGGTTCTCCTGGATGGCCTGACCGAGCGAGGTCTCGACGAGCGTGCGCGCCACCTCCTCCTCCACCTGCTGCCGATACATCTTCTCGAGGATGCCGCGCGGGACCTTTCCGGGACGGAAGCCGGCGACGCGCACGTCGCGCCGGAGCGCGCCATAAGCCTTGTCGAGCTTGGGGGCCACGTCGGTCCAGGGCAGCTCGAGCTCGACGCGTTTCTCGACGGGAGAGATGTCTTCGATCGTGATCTGCATGGGGAAGGTGCGCCTTGTCTACCCTCCCCCCCTGGCTTTATCAAGCAGACGGGGCCTGGCTCGCTGCCGCTCGCAGGCCCCCGGGCCCCCCTCACTCCGCCCAGCAAGCTGGGCTTCGTTCGCCCGCGTTGAACATTGGCACTTGCCCAACCGGGGGGATTGCGGTCAGCATAAGGACCCTCGGTCGTTTCTATGGGCTCACTCGGATTCACGCTCGCCGATCGTCTCGGCGCCAAGTCTCTCCCGTGCTCGGTGCCCGGGTGCACGCGAACGTGGCTCTCCATGGCGGGGGCGAGCGGCAACAAGAACGGCAAGGGACTCGCGAGCCTCAAGTTGGGCGGCCGCGAAGCGGCCTCGCCCGACGATCCGGCGTCGTCGATGTGCGACCCGTGCCGCGATAAGCTCGCGAAGACGCGCGACCAGGAGCGCGCCTGCGACCGCCCCGGCTGCGCGCGCACGTGGACCTGGCCCGTCGCCGCCCAGCTGGCGGCCTTCGCGAACAAGCGCCCCGCGCCGCAGGGCCTGTGCGGCGACTGCGAGCAGAAGCTCGCGGCCCTCGAGGACAAGCCCGTGCCCTGCTCGGTCCCGGGCTGCGCGCGCGCCTCGGTGTTCACGCGGCGCGCCCAGCTGCTCGCGGGCGCGCCGGACGTCGAGGTCACAGCGGCCGTCACGATGTGCGGGCCGTGCGACGGCGTCTTCCAGAAGCTCAAAGAACGCCAGGTCGGCTGCGGCATCAACGGCTGCAAGAACAAGTGGGCCTGGTCGAAGGACGAGCAGATTCAGGCGTACGCCCAGGGGCTCAACAACGAGCCGCCGCGCCGCATGTGCGAGGAGTGCCGGATCGCCTTCGGCGGCATCTCCGACCGCGAGGTGCGCTGCCGCGCCTCGGGGTGCAAGAACACCTGGGTCTGGTCGCGCAGTGACCAGCTGGACGCTTGCCTCGCCGGCAAACCGACGCCCAAGGCGCCGCACCGCATGTGCGAGCGGTGCCACGGCATCTATCAAACGCTCAAGGATGTCGAGCGCGCGTGCCGCCGCGCTGGCTGCAAGGGGACCTGGCTCGACAAGCGCGGCGCCCAGCTCGCGCGCGCCGTGCGCGGCAAGACCGGGGAGCCCTACCCGCAGTACTGCGAGAATTGCGAGAGGGAGCTGGGTGATCTCGAGGATCGCCAGATCGCCTGCAAGACCGACAACTGCACTGGCACCTGGACGTGGACGAAGGCCGCCCAGCTCGCGGCGGGCGTGAGGCTCGCGCCGAAGGAAGCGGCCCAGGCGGAGGGTGCTCCCCACCCGTCCGAGCAACCGACCGCCCTGCCGTCAGCCGAGGGCGAGGGCCATGGCAACAACGTGCCGGGCGCGGCCTCGGCGCCGACGCCTCCCCAGCAGAAGAGACGCAACAAGCGACGCAAGGAGATCAAGCCACCCGAGCGCCGCTGCGCGACGTGCCTCGAGTTCCTGGCCGATCGCAAAACCATCGAGATCGCCTGCCAGGGCTGCCAGACGCCCATCTACTGGCCGCCCGAGAGCCAGCTCCAGACGCACCTCGGTGCCTGGGCCGCGCCGGGGCTGTGCGGTGCCTGCAAGCGCGACCTCACCGAGGCCCAGCGCGCCGCCCAG
>DATKFB010000523.1:0-6415 GCA_035544435.1 Polyangia bacterium | reverse complement strand
AGGAGAAGAAGAAGGTCGCGCGCATCGACGACGGCTTCAAGCACAAGCCGACCTTCACGCTCGACGCCGCCAACCGGTCGACCACGGTCACGTACCCCTATCTCGAGCCCGGCAAGGACGAGTACGTCCACGCGCTGTCCTTCAACGAGGCCATGACCTATTGGGCCGAGTTCACCACGGCAATGTTCAGCAAGTCCGCCGACCTCAAGCAGCTCACCTACGTCGGCGTGCTCGACGACGCGCCGGTCCTCAAGATCACGGTCACGCGCCAGCAGTTCGACGAAAAGCTGTCGCGCGTGCAGGAGACCATTTCGTCGTATGCGGCCATCACGTTCGCGAAGCTCGGCCTGCACAAGACGGACGACAAGGGCGCGAAGAAGGATCAAGAGCAGCAGAAGACGAAGACATACAAGGCGGCGCTGTCGTTCCTGCCCAAGGAGTCTGTCTTCGTCTCGCCCAAGCTCAAGCTCAACTGACTCACAGGCGCGGCATCGCGAGCACGCCGAGGCCGAGCAGGATGCCGGCAACGCCGATGATCAGTGACACGAGGGCCGTGAGCGTCGCGCGGTTGACGAGCTTCTCGGCCGTCGTCTCGCCCGGCTTGCGCGGCCGCACGAGCACCTGCCCCACGCCCGTGAGGATCAGGATCACGCTCGAGATCACGAAGAACTTGGGCAAGAACGCCGCCGCGGGGTTCACGCGCTAGGCCACGCCCTGGCGCGCGAGCGCGTCGTAGAGCGCCATAAGGTTGCGCGTCACGGGGCCGGGTACGCCCGCGCCAACGGGCTTGCCGTCGATGCGGGTCACGGGCAGCACGCCGCGCGTCGCGCTCGTGATGAAGGCCTCCTCCGCGGTACGCAGCTCCGCCGGGAACATGCGCACCTCGACGAGGCGCACGCCGTTCTTGCGGCAGAGCTCGAGCACCTTCGCGCGCGTGATGCCGTCGAGGATGCCGACCTCGAGCGGCGGCGTGCGAACCTCGCCGCCCACGACCGTGAAGATGTTGCTCGTCGAGCCCTCGGCGATGCTGCCGTCGGCCCCGCACAGGATTGCCTCGTACGCCCCGAGCCGGCGGCGCGCCTCGCCGAGCGCGAGCACGTTGTTGAGGTAGTTCCCCGACTTCACCGCAGGATCGATGGCGCTCGGACTGTTGCGCGTGATCGAGACGGTCGCGACGGCGACGCCCTTCTCGTACATCTCGGGCGTGGGCGGGCCGAGCGGGAAGACGATGACGACGAGCTGCGTGTCGTCGACCGACGCCGGGTCGAGATCGAGCTTGCCCGAGCCGCGCGTGAGAATGACACGCACGCGCGACTCGGCGTTGCCGGCCGCCTCCATGGTCTCGGCGATGGCGCGCTCGATGCTGGCGCGGGGCGGGACGCGCAGGCCGATGCGCATGGCCGAGCGCTCGAGCCTGTCGAGGTGATCGGCGGCGGCGAAGAGCCGGCCGTACGCTGTCCCAACGGTCTCGTAGACGCTGTCGCCGTAAAGAAAGCCGCGATCGAAGACCGAGATCTTCGCCTCCTCGGGGAGGCACACCTTGCCGCCGATGTGGACACGTATGGACATGAGCGCCCTGGAACCTAGTACATCCCGGGCGGCCAAGCTATTGTGACCCGTGCGCCGTTTCTCGGTTATTCTGCGGCTTCACGTGGCCGACGTCCCGTCTGCTGCCAAGCCCGTGGGTCGAGCCTCCGAGCGGACGAACCCACCCGCCTTTTTCTTCCCACCCGGTCCACACTTGGAGCCCCCCTCTTGAACATCCTTCGCGTCCGCTGCCGGAACCTCGAGGAATTCGAGGAGTACTACCTTCCCGACATGCCGAACGGTGGCGTCTTCTGTCCCACGACGACCGAGCTCGCTCCCGGAACCCCTGTCGTCGTCGAGATGGCGTGCGACGGGTTGCCGAACAAGGTGCTCATCCGCGGCAACGTCACCGCCTGGCGTCCCGCCCTGCCCCGCATGCGCATCCGCGCCGGCGCGACCGTGGCCTTCGAGGCCGAGGAGACGGCCAAGCGCGACTTCGTCGTGCAGACCTTGCGGGGCGAGCGGCCCACGACGCGGAAGCGCAAGCACACGCGCATCCCCATCGGGATCCCGTGCAAGATCAGGCTTACATCGGCCCTCGAGTTCAGCGAGGTCGAGCTGCGCGAGATCAGCGTGAGCGGCGGGCTCGTCTTCGGCGAGCTGCAGCCGCCGGTCGGCACGGATGTCGTCCTCGAGATCGTGCCGCCGGGCAGCGAGGCGCCGTTCGATTTGTCGGGCCGCGTCGTTTATCATGCGGGCCCGAATCAGACGGGTGTCCGCTTCCTCTACCGCGAGGGGGGCGGCTCGCGGCGGTTGAGGGAGCTCGTCCGGCGGTTCAAGACCCTCTAAGGCTCGGCTCAAGGAGTCCCCCATGCGCACAGGATCGATCCTCGTTTTCGTTCTGGTGTCCTTGCTCGTCTCCGTGCTCGTCCCGGGTCGGGGGTGGGCGAGCCACTATGCCGTGGCGGACGTCCCGCGGCTCGTCTCGTCCCCCGACGCCGAGAAGCTCCACAAAGCGGGCGTCGAGACCACCGAGCAGCTCCTCGACAAGGCGGCCAAGGCCAAGGATCGAAAGGCTCTCGCCAAGACGTCGGGGCTCAAGCCGGCGACGCTGCTCGAGCTCGTCCGCCGCTGCGACCTCCTGCGTCTCAAGGGCGTGGGCTCGGAGATGGTCCTGCTGCTCGAGGCGGCCGGCGTCAAGACGACGGCGGGCCTCGCCAAGCTGACCGCCCCCACCCTCATGGAAAGCATCACGAAGGCGAACCAAGCCAAGAAGATCACAGAGAAACCTCCGACCGAGCCCCAGGTGGGCGACTGGATCGGCCAGGCTCAGAAGCTGCCGCAAGTCCTCGAAGAAAAATGAGAGCGCCGCGGCGCCGTGGACGAGGACGAAATGGCTGCTTTTTGATACAGTAGGCCGCCCGCGATGCCCCCCGCACGTGACTCCTTGGCCGTGTCTCCGCCCGCCGGTCAAATCCCCGCCGGAACTGCCATCGGCGCACGATTTCGCATCGAGGGCCCCCTCTTCGCGGACGCCGTGAGCCAGACCTATCGCGCGGTCGACCTGGCCCACAACGTCGCCGCCGCCGTGCGCGTCGTGCCGCTGCGGATCCTGGGCGCCCAGGCGGCCCAACTCGAGGCCGACATCGAGAAGGCGAGCGCCATCGTCCACAAGAACCTCGTGGACGTCCTCATGGTCGGCCGCGAGGCGGACTTCTATTTCATCGCGACCGAACTGATGGACGGCCAGACGCTGCGTGAGTTCATCGACGGCAAGCGCGGCGACGGGCGCGGCGTCTCGTTCCGGGGCGCGTGCAACCTCGTGACGCACATCGCGAACGGCCTCGAGAAGGCGGCGACGTTCATGCCCCACGGCGCGCTCACCCCGGCGAGCGTCTGGGTCAACAAGGCGGGCCGCGTGAAGGTGGCCGACCTCGGCCTCGCGCGCACGCTCCCGCCGCTCGCGCGCCGTGGCGCGCCGCAAGGGGCGCCCGACACGATCTATGTAGCCCCCGAGCTACTCGCGGGCGCCCCGCCCTCGCCCGCCGCGGATGTCTACGCACTCGGCGTCATTTTTTACGAGGCGCTGACGGGCCGGCCGCCCTCGGCCCCGCTGCGACCCGCGAGCGAGCTCGCGTCCGACGCACCGCCGGGCGTCGATGACCTCATCCTGCGAGCCACCCAGCGCGCGCCGGGGGCGCGCTTCGCCTCGACGGCCGAATTTCGCCAGGCGCTCCTGGCGCTGGCCGCTCCGGGCGCGCCTGGCCCGAGCCAGAGCGGCGGTCGCGCGCCGACGCCCGCCGTGGCGACGCCGGCGGCAGGCGCGGGCGGCCGCCTCACGCTCGGCAAGTCGTTCAACGTCGCCGAGGCCGCGGGCGGCGCCGCCGACGACACCCAGGAGCGCTGGCTCATCCAGAAGGACAAGCTCGACTTCGGCCCGTTCTCGCTGACCCAGATCCGCGCGCAGATCGAGCGCGGCGAGATCGAGGGCGAGCACATGATCGTCGACAGCGACACGGGCGCTCGCAAGAAGGTCAAAGACTTCCCCGCCCTCAAGGAGTTCACCAGGGTCGCCGAGCGCCGCCTCGAGCAAGTGCGCCGCGCCAAGGCCGAGCACTCCCACGAGGCCACCGAGAAGAAGAAGTCGATGGCGACGGTGCTCATCGTCGGCATCGCGCTAGCGGTCGTGGGCGGCGGCATGGCCCTCTACCTGACGACGCGCAAGGCGGCCGACGGCGGCCAGCTGGCGTCGCGCGAGGAGGAGGCCGAGGTCGATTCGTTCCTCAAGGACGTCAAGCTCAACTTCGCGACGGCGCACGTCGCGAAGCGCGTCGCGGGCCATCACGGAGGCGGGGGCGGGGGCGACGAGTTCAACAACGACATGAACATCGGCGACGTGACCAAAGGCGGCGGCGGCGACGAGACTCTCGACGACAAGGTCATCCAGCGGGTCATGATGGGGAGCTACCGCAGCCTCGTGCCCTGCATCATGCAGGAGAAGCACAAGAACGCCGGGCTCTCCGACGTGAGCATCGACTTCGTCGTGCGAGGCTCCGGCAAGGTCTCGGCCGTCAAGGTCAACGGGCAGCACGCCGGCGCCTTCCCCTCCTGCGTCCTCGGCCGCATGCAATCGTTCAATTTCCCCAAGTTCAACGGGTCGAAGACGATCGCGAGCTGGTCGATGTCGATGCGGTAGCGCGCGCGCTACCGCCCGAAGCCCGCGGACCGGTCCTTGACGTTCATGGCCGTCGAGAACTTGAAGCCGAGGACGTCCTCGTAGGCGAAGACGAAGCGCTCGTCCTTCGCGGTCTGGAGGATGACGAACTTGTCCTTGAGCTCGACGCGCGAAACGCGCGAGACGTTGAGGATCTCGCCGGGCGACGAGACGAAGGTGGTGATCTCGCGGTCTTCGCGAAAGGCGAGCGTGCCTCCCTTGGACTCGGCGCCCTCGGTCTCCAGGATGCTCAAGATGATCTCTCGCGTCATGGGGCCAGTATACTGAGTCTCCGTGCCGATGCTCGCGCTGATCGGGATCGCGGCCATGTCCGTGTGGCCGGGCGGCGACGCGGAGGCGGCGCGGGCCCTCGTGGCGCGGGACGACGCCCAGCGGCTGCGCGCGGTCCTCGAGCTCGCGCGCGCCGAGCTGGTCCGCGCGACGGCGCTGCTCGTGCCCGCCCTGCGCGACCGCGCCCCGGACGTGCGCCTCGTCGCGGGGCGACTGCTGGCGCGGCGCGGGTCGCGCGAGGCGACGCGGGTCGCCACTGCCTGGCTCGGCGACGCCTCGCCACGCGGGCGACTCCTGGGGCTCCTCGTGCTCCGGGACGCCGCAGAGCTGCCGGACGAGGCGCGCCGGGCCGTCGAGCGCGCGCTGCGCAACGGCGACGTCACGACGCGCCTGCAAGGGCTCGAGCTACTCGCGGCGCGCCCGGAGGCGAGCTCGTTCGGGGCCGTCGTCGCCCTGCTCGAGGACGAGATCGCCGAGATTCGGTTGCGCGCGCTGCGCGCGCTCGCCGCCATAGGTGACGCGCGCGCGACCCTCGCCGTCACGCGCAGGCTCGCCGACGCCGATCGCGGCGTCCGGCTCGAAGCGGCGACGACGCTGGGCGCGCTGGGCGACCGGCGCGCCGTGCCCGCGCTCCTCCGCCAGCTCCAGACGGCCGAGGCGGCCTCCGATCCGCACACGGCGGCGGTCGACGCCCTCGGGCGGCTCGGTGATCCCGCTGCGCTCTCCGTGCTCGCACGGCTCGCGGGGCGGAGCCCGCGCGACGACCTCGCGCGCCACGCGGCCCTGGCCCTCGGCGCGCTCGGAACGCCCGCGGCCGTCGAGGCCCTGCTCGCCCTCGCGCGCGAGCCGCCCGGCGCGGACGACGTCCGCCTGGCGCTCGAACGCGTCGGCGCGCGGGCCGTGCCGCGGCTGTGTGAGGAGGTCGCCACTGGCTCTCCCACGAGCGCGCGGCTCGCGGTCGAGACGCTCGGTCGGCTCGCCGACCGGCGCGCGACAGGCGCGCTCGTCGCGAGCGTCGAGCGCGGCACCGGCCCCTTGGTGGCGGCCCTCGAGGCGCTGGCGCGCCTCGCCGATCCGGCCGCCGTGCCGGCGCTCGTGCGCGTCGCAATGGACGGCCCGGCTCCCGAGCTGCGCGGGCTCGCGCTCGAGGCGCTCGAGGCGACCGGTGGCGCGGGGGCGCTCGTCGCGTTGCCGCGCGCGCTGGCGGACGCCGATGCGACCGTGCGCGCGCGCGCCGCGCGCCTCGCCGGCAGGCTCGGGGACACCGGGCTCGCGCCGGCCCTGGCGGCGCGACTTCGGGACTCCGACGTCGACGTTCGGCGCGCGGCGGCGCGGGCCCTCGCGCGTCTGCCATCACTCGCCGCCGAGGTGAGGGCGCAGGTC
>DATKFB010000522.1:0-6468 GCA_035544435.1 Polyangia bacterium | reverse complement strand
ACCGCGCACGCGACGGCGACGAGAAAGCCGAAGAAGACGTCTCTCGAGAAGGGCCTACGCACGTTGTTCGCGAGCAAGCTTAGTCATTCGCGGCGGCTCGCGAAGGCGGCGGCCGGGATTACGCGCAGTGGACACGTGCGGCCAGCGCCGCCGGAGCGTTTCCCTCCGGGTCGCGCGCCGTGTCGAGCAAGGCGCAGAACGCCGCGATGACGGCGAGGAGCGCGGCGGTCGACACCAGGATCATGACGTTTGCTCGACGACGGCGGCGCTTGGTGGCGCGCTGGATGCTCGTGTGCTGGCCCCTGCCGAGGCGCCGCGTCTCCCTGGCGCGCTTGTAATACTGCGCCCACGACGGCGAGGTCGCTGGCAAGTAGGGCGAGTCTTCGGCGGGCTCCGTCTCCATCGACCAAACTCTCCGTCTAGATCCCGTACGAAACGACGGCAGCGTAGCCCGATCGCTACCCGCGATCCAGTCCCGCGCGCCAACGCGGCCCGCCGTCGGGCGCGCGTGCACGAGGCCCTGCTTTGGGCGTAAGCTCAGGCCTTCGGCGAGCGCAGGAGGTTCCACGATGGTCCGTGCCGCTCTGGGTCGAGATTCGGTTGGACGTCGGGATGCGTCCTGCGCCGCTTTGCTCGCGAGCGCCCTCGCCGTCGGGTGCAACGGCGCCGGCGTCCATCAACCTGGCGGCGTGGGTGGCGAGTCCGGCGGCGAGTCCGGCGGCGCGGGCACGGACGCCGGCATCATCTTCATGCGCTACGACGGGCCTCCCCCCAGCTTCGACGGCTCGATCGATGCCCCCCCGCGCGTCGTTGGCGGCGCGCCGCTCGGCGACGCGGCGTGCGCGGCGCAGACGCAAAAGGCGGAGAAGGTGCCGCTCGACATGTACGTCATGCTCGACAGCTCGGGCTCGATGGACGAGTTGACGGCGTCGGGGCAGTCGAAGTGGGACGCGATCGTCGCGGCGCTGACGACGTTCTTGCGCGACCCGAGCTCCGCCGGGCTGGGCGTCGGCCTCCAGTACTTCCCGCTCACGAAGCCGGGCGTGCCCGACACGTGCATGGCGACCGCCGATTGCGGCGCGAGCGGACCTTGCAACATGATCCGGGCCTGCCTGAAAGCTGGGACCGCGTGCGCCACGAACGCCGATTGCAAACGCGGCGACACGTGCGAGCTCGTCGGCGGGTGCACGCTCGTCAACAGTCTGTGTCAGCCCGTCGGCGGGTTCTGCGGGCTCCTCGGCGGCGACTGCGCGCCGCTCGATGGTTACTGCGACGGACGCGACATCTGCGCGAGCGCCTCGTACGCGGCGCCCGCCGTCGAGGTGGCGCCGCTGCCGGGCGCGGCGGCGGGGCTCGTGGCTTCGTTGATGGCGCACATGCCGGACGGGCTCACGCCGACGTCGGGGGCGCTTACGGGCGCCATCGCGCACGCGCAGGCGCTCTCCAAGGCGAACAACGGTCATCGCGTCGTCGTACTGCTCGCGACCGACGGCCTGCCGAGCGAGTGCGCGCCGTTCGACGTGCCGGGCGTGACGGCCATCGCGGCGGGCGGCCTCGCCGGCGCGCCATCGATCTCCACGTTCGTCGTGGGCGTCTTCGCGCCGGAGGAGCAGGCGCAGGCGCAGCCGGCGCTCGACGCCATCGCCGCCGCGGGCGGGACGAAGCAGTCCTTCATCATCAACGTGGGCCAGGACGTCGAGCAGGCGTTCCTCGCGGCCCTCAACTCGGTGCGCACGGCGGCGCTCTCGTGCCAGTTCAAGGTTCCGGCGGCCGGAGCGGGGCAGAAGCTCGACTATTACTCCGTCAACGTGCAGTACACCTCGGGCGCCGGACAAGCCGTGACGATCGGCAACGTCCACGACAAGGCGGCCTGCGACGCGCGCCAGGGCGGCTGGTACTACGACGTCGATCCCGCGACGGGCACGCCCCAGACCATCTCGATGTGCGACACGAGCTGCGCCGCGCTGCGCGGCGACGCCGCCGGCCGCGTCGACGTCCTGGTCGGCTGCAAGACCGAAACCATCATTCCTTGAGGACGCGGCACTGGCGCGCGCCCGCGGGGCCGAACATCGAGAGCAGGAGGCGGGAGTAAAGGCCGCGGCCGCGGAGCCGCCCCGAGATACTTCCGCCGCGCGCGTTGCCGGAGACGCGGCAGTCAAAGCCGAGATCGAGGTCGGGCAGCACGGGCACGGCGACGACGAGCGCGTCGTTGGGCCCGTGCACCGTGAGGTCGAGCGTGAGGCGCGGCGGCAGCGCCTCGAACCACGGCCGCGCCGGTCCGCTCGCGGTCTTCTTGTGAATGAACGGATCGACGCGCGCGCGCGCGACGCCCACGTCGCCCGCGAGCACGAGCTCGCGCGCGGGATCGCCGGTGAGGCGGAGTCGCAGATCGAGCGCGCCGATCGCGAAGGCCGACCTCGCGTTACCCACGCGCAATCCGTGGGCTGAGAGGGGAACGTCGACGGCGCGGACGCGGAGCGGCCAGGCCGACGCGATGTCGACGACCGCGGGGGCGTCCGCCGCGCCCACGACGACCGCGCCCTGCGCGACGGCGTCGCCCACGGCCTCGACGTGCAGCCCGCGCGTCAGGAGGCGGTGGTCGCTCGCCTCGATGAGGCCGTCGAGCTTGAGCGCGGGCCACGTCGCGGACCGAGGCCGCAGCTCGAGGGCGTCGAGGCGCGCCGTCCCCGTCGCGACGGGGGCCTGGGCCTGTCCGGTCGCGCGCGCGTCGACGGCGATCGTGCCCGCGGCGGACGACAGCCAGGGCAGCCGGGCCTGGCGCGCGAGGGTGCCGGCGTCGAGGCGTCCCGTCGCCGTGAGCGCGAGATCCGAACGCTCGGGGGCCGCGAGATCGACCTTCACGTCGCCCGCGAGCGCCACGCGCGCGCCCGGGGCCGTGAGCGTGACACCGGGAAGGTGAACGCGCGTGCCGTCGACGGCGAGGCGGCTCCCCTCCGCGACCCCGAGCGCGAGCGGCCAGCCGTTGGGGCGCAGCGCGAGGGCGCGCGCGACGACGATCGTGCCCGTGAGCGGCGCGCGCGGTGCCGTCGCGAGGTCGACGTCGACGGCACCGTCCGCGGCGGCTAGGACGCTTCCCCACAGCGCGCGCAAGCCGCCGAGCTCGACGCGGCCACGCGCGGCGGCCTCGGCCTCGTCGCCCGACGTGCTGCCGCGGAGCGCGAGGTCGCCGCCCGCGCCCACCGCCCGCACGTCGAGCTGCGTCCTGAGTGGTCGGCGCGGCGTCACGGCGACGCGCGCGTGGCCAGTGATCGCGACGTCGAGATCGGCGAGCGCCGGCGGCAGCCACGGCCCGAGCGCGAAATGCACGAGCGCGAGGTTCCCGTCAGCCGTGACGCCGTCGGGTCTGAGCGTCGCGCCCACGTCGAGCGCGAGCGCGGGGCCGAGCGTGCCTTCGAGCGCGACCGTCAAGCCGCGCGCCCGCGCCTTGAGGTGTCCGTCGCCGAGGCGCCGGCCCGACAAGGATACGCCGGCGAGCGCGAGCGTTCCGGAGAAGGCGGGGCGAGACGACGAGCCCGTCACCGTGAGCGCAGCGTCGAGCGTTCCGCCGAGCGCGTCGCCGAGCGACGTGTCGCGTCCCGGGCCGAGCGCGGCGGGCAGCGCCACGGTCGTGAGGCCGGGCAGCGCCCCGAGCGGATAGGCGGTCAGACGCAGCTCGCCCGAAAGCGGTCCCGCGCGCACGGCACGCCCGCGCGCCTCGAGCCTGCCGCCACCGACGCGCGTGAGTACGAGGCCGGCCAGCGTGAGCGAGCGGCCGTCGTCGAGCGTCGCCGTCACGGGCGCCGGCGCGCGAAAACGCTCGCCGAGGATCGTCGCCTTCGTCGACGGGGCGAACGACAGGCGCGCGCGCAGGTGATCGAGCGGTCCCGAGACGGTGGCGCGAGCCAAGAGCTGGCCGCTCGCCGTCTCGGGCCGCACCCACCGCGCGAGCGACGCGACGGCCAAGGTCACGCTGGCGTCGACGCGTCCGGGCGGCGCGGGCGCGCCTTCCACGGGCGGCGGCAGCGAGAGCGCGAGCGCGCCCCGCGCCGAGAGGTCGCCCCAGTGCGCGCTCAGACCTTCGAGCTGCAACGTTCGTTGAAAGAGCCGTGCCGAGGTGAGCCCGAGCTCGAGCGTATCGTCGTCGGCGCGCGCCGCGTGAGTGCCTGGGGCCCGCGGCCCCACGCGGAAGACGAGGCGGCGCGGCTCGGGGGCCTTGGCGGCTCGCATGAGCGTGACGTCGGCGGCCGGGATCTCGAGGTCGACGGCCGCCAGGCCGGCGCCGAGCTCGAGCGCGGCACGGAGCCGCCCCGTGACGCGACCAGCGAGGAGAGGCTCGAGGCTGTCGGCGAGGAAGGGCCCGAGCGCGAGGCCGCTCGCGCGGACGTCGAGCGTGGCCCGCTCGCCGCGCTCGACGGTCGCCTCGATGCCCGCCCGCGGCCCCTCGATCGAGAGGGCGCCCGTGAGCGCGCGGAACGGCCCGCGCACGCGCGCCGTCATCGTGCCGTCGAGGATCTCGCCGAGCGCCTCGCGCGGGAGCCAGGGCGCCTCGAGCCTCGCGGCGGCGTCGGTCAAGCGCTCCCAGCGCGCGTCGAGGGCGAGACCGGGCGGGTTGCGCTCGCCGCGCCGCCCGTGCCGCGCGAAGACGTTCTCGAACACGGCCTTTCCCGCGAGCCGCGAGCGTCCCGTGTCGGCGTGGGCCACCGCGAGCACGAGATCGCTCGGCTCGGCGGGCGACACGCCGACGTGCGAGATCAGGACGTCGTCGAACAGCGCCGTCGTCGTCGCGACGGTGGCGTGGGCTCCGCCTGGTCCCGCGCGCAGCCGGCCGCCCGGCGCCGTGGCGTCGCGCACGTCGAACGTGAAGCCCTCGCCGCCCGGCGTGCCGAGGGCGAGCGAGCCGATCGCGCGCACGCGCGGCAGCGCGAGCCCCCACACCGGGAAGTCCAGCTCGACGTCGATCTCTTCGAGGCGGGCGTCGCGCACGACGAGGCTCGCGCCCGTCGAGGGCGGCGGGCGTGGTCCCCTGCGCCGTGGTGCCGGCGCGAGACACGCCGCGCGCGTGGCCCCCGCGGGCACGGCGCGGAAGACGCCCAGAAAGCCGCCGTTCGTGTCGTCGACGGACAGGCGCCACCGCCCGCGCGACACGAGCGCGCGAGCGACGACGATGCGCCACGGGTTCCGCGCGACGTCGACGTCGGCGCTGAGATGCTCGGCGGCCAGAACCTCGCCCCCGTCGGGGCCCGCGACGCGCAGCCCGCGCAGGTCGACGGCGAAAGGGCGCCCGAGCAGCAGGTCGGGCACGACGAGCCAGCCGAGGCTGCCGCCCTCGACGCGGATCGCGCCGCACAGGGACGCCGTCTCGCGCGCGACGAGCCAGCGCAGCACGGCGCCGCGGAGCAGGAGCGGCGGCACGAGCGGTAGCCCCACGGCGAGGCCCAGCACGACGACGGCGACGCGTCGTGCCCACCGGGCCGATGGCCGGGAGGCAGGCGGTCGCCCGGCATCCATGGGCCCAGGATCTGCTCCTTCCGCCTCGCAATGTCGACTATTTACCGGTGCGATCTCTCGCTAGACTTCGGCGATGACGTCCGGGGAGCGCGCGCGCTGCCGACAAAAGCTGCTCGAGCTGCGGGCCGAGCTGCTGCGCGAAGGCGACATCGCCATCGAGCCCGGGCGCGTCGACGCCGCGGCCGTGGGCACCGATGATGACGCGCAGCCGCTCACCGAGATGAGCCAGACCATCGCCTCGAGCCGCAACCGGTCGCGCACCGTCGTCACGCGCCTGGTGGCGGCGGCGCTGCGGCGCCTCGAGGACGAGCCCGACGCGTTCGGGCTCTGCGTCGAGTGCGACGAGCCTATCTCCGGCAAGCGCCTCGAGCTCCTGCCGTACGCCGAGCTGTGCGTCGAGTGCCAGCAGGCGCGGGACGCTCCGCGCGGCGGCCCGCGCAAGAGCGTGACCGACTACCGCTGACGGCCGTCAGCTCTTCTTGAGGCGCGCCACGAGGGCGCGCAGCGTCGACTGCGCCTCGGGTGAGAACCATTGCTCGACCACGGCGCCGAGCATCCGGTCGTCGACCGCGTCGAAGGCAGCGACGAGCGGGCGGCGCGCGAGGGCCCGCGTCGCCGTCATCGCGGCGCGCGGGTGCCCGAGGAGATCCCGCGCCCAGGCCAAAGCGCGCGGCACGACCTCGGCCACGGGCGCGACCTCGTCGACGAGCCCAACGCGCAGCGCCTCCTCGGGCGGCACGAGCAGCCCGCCCACGGCGAGTCGCGCCGCCTGCCGCTCGCCGACGGTGTAGGCGAGCGCGCGCAGCAGCACCTCCGGCACGGGCAGGCCGACGCGGACCTCGTTGAGCCCGACGAGGAAGTCACCGCTGGCGAGCACGCGGTGATCCGCGAAGAGAGCGAGCACCGTCCCGCCCGCGGGGCTGTGGCCCGTGAGCGCGGCCACGACCGGGACGGGCGACG
>DATKFB010000521.1:0-11810 GCA_035544435.1 Polyangia bacterium | reverse complement strand
CCGGACACCGAGGACTGGGGGTGGCAGCTCCGCAACCGCATCACGACGAAGGCGGACATCGCGGCGCGCCTGCCGCTCACGCCGGAGGAGATCGCGGGCCTCGACGCGGCGCCGGGCCACTTTCGCGTCGCCGTGACGCCTTACTACTTTTCGCTGATCGACGCCACGCGCCCCGACTGCCCGGTGCGCATGCAGGTCATCCCGCGTGGCCGAGAGCTCGTCAACGAGCCCGGCGACCTCGTCGATCCGCTGGGCGAGGACAGCCATTCGCCGGCCACCGGGATCTTCCACCGCTACCCCGACCGCTGCCTCCTGCTCGCGCTCGACCGCTGTGCGATCTATTGCCGGCACTGCAACCGCCGGCGGCTCGTGGGGCAGGGCGAGGCGCCCATCTCGCGCGAGGATCTGCGGCAGGCGCTCGACTACATCGCGCGCACGCCCGCCATCCGCGACGTCCTCATCTCGGGAGGAGATCCGCTGACGCTTTCGACGTCACGCCTCGAAGAGATCATCAAGGCCCTGCGTGCCATTCCTCACGTCGAGATCATTCGCATCGGCACGCGCGTGCCCGTCGTGCTGCCCATGCGCGTCACCGACGAGCTCTGCGCGATGCTCAAGAGGTACCACCCGCTCTTCATCAACACGCACTTCAACCACCCCAAGGAGCTGACGCCGCTCGCGCGCGCCGCGTGCGAAAAGCTCGCCGACGCCGGCATCCCGCTCGGCAACCAAACCGTGCTCTTGCGCGGCGTGAACTCCTCGGTGAAGGTGCTGCGCAAGCTCTTCACGGAGCTCCTGCGCTGCCGCGTCCGCCCGTACTACCTCTTCCAGGGCGACGTCGCCGCTGGGACGTCGCACCTGCGCACCTCGGTCGAGACGGGCGTCGAGCTCATGCAACAGCTGCGCGGTCACATCTCGGGGCTCGCGATCCCGCACCTCGTGATCGACACGCCGGGCGGCATGGGCAAGGTCAGCATCGGCCCCGACTACGTCGTCTCGCGCGGCCCCGACAAGTGGACCCTGCGCAACTACGAGGGCAAGCTCGTCGACTACCCCCAACCCGCCGACAAGGACGCGACCTGCGCATACGACGAGGTCTACTTCGGGTCGACGTAGGCGGTCCGAAGGGTGCGATTGCACTCGCGATCTCGGGCAATTTTGTCTCATGTATCGCTCATTCACAGTTCGCATCGACGACGAGTTGGGTGCTTGGATCGAGGCCACTGCGAAGAAACGCGGCGTTTCCAAATGCAAAGCTCGTTCGGGATCAGCTCGAGATCGGGCGCGCGAGCGCTCGTGAACAACCTTTCATGCAGCTGTCTGGCGTCATCTCGGGGCCACGAGCACTCTCGAGCCGAAAGGGATTTCACTCTCGATAAGAAGTCCCCAAGCTCGGTCGGCGGAACAAGCGGGAAGTCATTCCGCTCGTCTGTGCGGACTGAAGGGGTCAGGGCTTCGCGTTGGTGAGCATCCTCAATCACGTCTCGAGCCCCGCGCTCGGACAGAAGGAGGCGAGGGTGCAGGTCTCGCAGGCGGGCTTGCGCGCGAAACAGACGCGCCGTCCGTGCCAGATGATCTGGTGCGAGAAGCGGATCCAGCTCTCCCGCGGGATCACCTTCATGAGGTCCTGCTCGATCTTCTTCACGTCGGGCGAGCGGGTCAGACCGAGGCGCATGGCCAGGCGCTGGACGTGCGTGTCGACGACGACACCCTCGGCGAGGCCGTAGGCGGTGCCGAGCACGACGCTCGCCGTCTTGCGCGCGACACCCGGCAGCGCGACGAGCTCGGCCAGCGTGCGCGGCACCTCCCCGCCGTACTCTTTCATGATCATCGTCGCCGTGCCCTTGAGGCTCTTAGCCTTCTGGCGAAAGAAGCCCGTCGTGCGGATGAGCGCCTCGAGCTTGGGCAGCGGCGCCTTCGCCATGGCGTCCGGCGTCGGGTACCTCTTGAACAGCGCGGGCGTGACCAGGTTGACGCGGTCGTCGGTGCACTGGGCCGAGAGGATCGTCGCGCACACGAGCTGGAACGGCGTCTCGCGATCGAGCTCGCAGTCAACGTCAGGGTAGAGCTCCTCGAGGCCGTCGAGGATCGAGCGCACCCGGGCCGGATCGGGCGGCCACGGCCCGCGGCGCGGCCGGCGCGTGGCCTTCGTGACGAGCCTCGCCTTGACGATCTTCGCCTTTGCTTGGACCGACATCGACGGGCGTTATAGCATCGAGCCCGCGTGGAAAAGCTCGAAGACATGGACGAGGAGCTCGCGAAGGCGCGCCGCGACGCCGACGGCGTCGACATCTACAAGCACCGGCGGCGGTACCGCCTCTTCAAGGCGATCCTCCTCGGCGCGGCCCTCGCCGGCCTGACGGCGCTCATCATGGCGATGATCGACGGCAAGCGAAACCCGTGCGAGCGCGTGCGCAGCTACCTTTGCCAGAAGGATCCCGCGGGGCTCCCGTGCAAGTCGTACGAGGCCATCGTCGACGAGTCCAAGCACGACTCCTCGCCCGAGATGCGCTCGAACATTCTTTCGCAGTGCCAATCGAAGATCGAGCGCCTCAAGGCCGAGGACGGCGTCGACGTGAAATGAGCGCGCGCGCCCGGCTCAGGTGAAGATCTTGCCCGGGTTTAGCAGCTCTCGCGGATCCCAGAGGCGCTTCAAGCGCTTCTGCCAGCCGAGGACCTCGACCGACTGCTCCCAGGCCATGTAGCGCGCCTTCGAGATGCCGATACCGTGCTCGCCCGAGAGCGTTCCGCCGAGATCGAGCGCCGCGCGGAACACGCCGCCGAGCGCGGCGTCGATGCGCGCCGCGACGGCGGCGTCTCGGTGGTTCTCGTCGGTGAGGACGTTGACGTGCAGGTTGCCGTCGCCCGCGTGTCCGAACGTCGCCGTCATGAGGCGCTCCTTGGCGGCGATGCCATCGACGCGCGCGAGCATCTCGGCGATCGAGCCCGGCGGCACGACGATGTCCTCCGAGAGCTTGAAGGCGTGCGCCTCGCGCAGCGCGCGCGAGCAGCTGCGACGCGCGCTCCAGAGACGCTCCCGGTCGGCGTCGTCGCGCGCGATGATGACGTCGGTGGCGCCGAGCTCCTCACACACTCCGCCGCAGCGCAGGAGGCTCGCCTCCATGCCCTCGGGCTCGCCGTCGAGCTCGATGAGCACGAGCGAGCCCGCGCTCGCCGGGAACGTGAACGCCGCCTTGGGACGCACGTGATCGATCGTCGCGCGATCCATGAGCTCGAGCGCGCGCGGCCGGTACCCCTTGCGAACGACGGCGCTCACGGCGCGCCCCGCCGAAGCGGCGTCGGGCATGATGGCAACGAGCGTGCCCACGCCCTCGGGCCGGCCGACGAGCTTGACGGTGATCTCCGAGGTCACGCCGAACGTGCCCTCGCTGCCGACGAACAGCGCCGTGAGATCGTAGCCCGTGACGCCCTTGGGCGTCTTGCGGCCGAGGCGCAGCGTCTCGCCGCCCATGAGCGTCACGACGAGGCCCAGCGTCCAGTCGCGCGTGACGCCGTACTTGAAGGCGCGCGGGCCGCCCGCGTTCTCGGCGACGTTCCCCCCCATCGAGCACATGGCGAGGCTCGCCGGATCGGGCGCGTAGAACATGCTCTGCGCCTCGACGGCCGCTTGCAGGTCAGCATTGATGACGCCCGGCTCGACGACGGCGATGCGGTCGTCGACGCTGATGTCGATGATCTTCTTCATGCGCTCCGTCGAGAGCACGAGGCCGCCGCGCACCGGCAGCGCGCCGCCCGTCATGCCCGTGCCCGTGCCGCGCGGCGTGACCGGGATCTCGTGCTCGGCCGCGAGGCGCAGCACGAGCTCGATCTCCGCGCGCGCCTCGCACAGCACGGCCGCGTCGGGCGGGAAGACGCCGCGCCCGGACTCGTCGCGCCCGTAGGGCTCGAGGGCCTCGGGCGCCCGCAAGACGCGGTCTCCGCCCAACTCCCGGCTCAGCAGCTCAGCGACGTCGACGGCCAATGGGTCCCCGAAAAACAAAATGGCGGAAGCACGAGGTGCTCCCGCCGTGAAAAGTTCGAGATCGCTGCGTCCGAAACCAGTCCGGGCGCGGCGCCTCGCTGAAAAGTCTCAGACGCTGAAGGAGCTGCCGCACCCGCAGGTCGACTTGACGTTCGGGTTCTGGAACTTGAACCCGGCGCCGTGCAGTCCCTCGACGTAGTCGACCTCCGTGCCCACGAGGTACATGAGGCTCATCTCGTCGCAGATGAGCTTGACGCCCTTGACGTCGAACGCGCGGTCGGTCTCCTGCGGCTGATCGAAGTAGAGGTCGTACGAGAAGCCCGAGCACCCGCCCCCCTGCACCTTGAGGCGCAGAGCGTAGGTCTCCTCGATGTTCTCCTCCGTGCGGATCTCGCGCACCTTCTCGGCGGCCTTGTCGGACAGCGCCACCAAGGGGCCTTCTTCCTGGCCTTCGGTGTGGGCGGGAAGATTCTGCGACTCCGGGGTCTGGGTCTCGAGGGCTCCTACTGACATCGTGTCTCCTTGGCGGAAAGTATAGTCGAAGGCAACCGCAACGCCAATGGCGCGAGAGGTCAGACTTCCCGGGGCCGCCTTGGCTTGCCGGGACCCCGCTTCTCGGCAAAGATAGCCGACTCCCGAGGCGATTTGTCACTCCCGAGACCCACCGACATCAAAAGACTCCGGCGGGGAGCCGGTTGTAGGAGCGCGCAGAGATGAGCTTCGGAAAAGTTCTCAAGGACGTGAAGGCCCAAATCCGCGAGACCGACGTCGAGTCGGTGCGCAAGGTGGTCGAGGCCGCGAAGGGGAAATCAGGCGATGGCAACGGCGCGGGCCCGATCCTCATCGACGTCCGCGAGAAGGACGAGTGGAACGAGGGCAACATCCCCGGCGCGCGCTGGATCTCGCGCGGGTTCCTCGAACAGCGCATCGAGGATCAGGTGCCCGAGAAGTCGGCCGAGATCGTCCTTTACTGCGCGGGCGGCACGCGGTCGGCGCTCGCGGCGCGCACGCTCGAGGAGCTCGGCTACACGAACGTCAAGTCGATGGCGGGCGGGTTCTCCGCGTGGAAGCGCGCGGGTCTGCCCTTCGATCGCCCGTACAACATGACGCCCGAGCAGTCGCTCCGCTACGCGCGGCACACGATGCTGCCCGAGGTGGGCGAGGCCGGGCAGGTCAAGCTGCTCCGGTCGAAGGTGCTCTGCCTCGGCGCGGGCGGGCTCGGGTCGCCGGCCGGGCTCTACCTCGCGGCGGCGGGCGTGGGGACGCTGGGCTTCGTCGACGACGACGTCGTCGACGCGTCCAACTTGCAGCGCCAGATCCTGCACTCGACGGATCGCGTGGGCCTGCCCAAGGTCGAGTCGGCGAAGCAGGCCATCGCCAAGCTCAACCCCGACGTCAAGGTCATCGGCTACCAGACGCGCCTGTCGTCCGAGAACGTGATGGACATCATCAAGGACTACGATCTCATCGTCGACGGCGCCGATAACTTCCCGACGCGCTACCTGCTGAACGACGCGTCGCTCAAGCTCGGCAAGCCCATCGTCCATGGCAGCATCTACCGCTTCGAGGGTCAGGTGACGTCGTTCATCCCCGGCAAGGGCTGCTATCGCTGCCAGTTCCCCGAGCCGCCGCCGCCCGACATGGCGCCGTCGTGCCAGGAGGCGGGCGTCCTCGGGGTGCTCTGCGGCGTCATCGGGTCTCTCCAGACCGTCGAGGCCATCAAGATCCTGCTCGGCATCGGTAAGCCGCTGTCCGATCGCACGCTGTTCTTCGACGCGCTCGGGCTCAAGTTCCGCGAGTTCAAGCGCCACCGCGTCGCGACGTGCCCGACCTGCGGTGAGGGCATCAAGCCCGAGAACATCGAGCTCATCGATTATCAGGCGTTCTGCAACGTCAGCGCGTAAGGCCCGCTCGTCCGAGGCCGCGGACGCCGCAATTCCGGGCGTCACCCCACCCGCTCGGATTCGGTGTATGAGATCGCGCCAACATGTTTGAAGGGTTTGCGTTTGCGGCTGGAAAAGGGAGCGCTCCGGAGAGCGCGGAGCGGAATTTCGGGCTGGGGCTCGAGGGGTTTCGCTACGGGGATCTGTACGAGCCGGCGAAGCTCGCGGAGCTGGACGCGCGGTTCCGGGCGGAGCTGGGGGCGGCGGACGCGGAGCTCGCGAAGAAGTTCGAGGCTTATCGGGCGGGAGAGATGCTCACGCCGCCGCAGGAGTCGGAGCTGCTCATCGCCGTGGCGCGGCCGCTCGGGACCTTCGTGGCGCGCCTCTTTCGGGTCGAGAAGGAGCACCAGGCGCTCATCGATCGGGCGGCTCGCGAGGACGTCATCTTCCGGATGAAGACCTTCATCGCGCGGCGCGCGATCAAGAAGTACCCGGAGACGGCGCCGCCGGCCGAGAGCGCGGCGACGCTGCGCACGCAGGTGCGGTCGCTCTGCGCGACCGCCTTCCCCGAGCTCATCGCGACGGGCGACGACGAGCTGACGTTCGCGACGGTCCTGGCAGTGTTGCTGGCCGGCGAAAGCAAGTTGGACGCCGGCAAGGAGAGCACGGCGCCGGCGCGCGAGCAGCTCGCGAATCGGCTCGATCTGTTCGAGCGTTGGGCGGCCGTGCATCGCTTCGAGCCGTCGGGGCGCGCTGCCGTCAAGGGTTGGGTGTCGTTCCAGGTGCCGCACAACGTGGACCACCACGAGCTCGTGCCGCTGCGCCGGCCCGACGCGCTGCTGCCGAACGTCACCGACGGGCCGCCCGAGCACCGCCGACGGCGCGATGGGTTCGCGCTCACGGACGCACGCATGTCCGCGCGCGAGGTCGCGAACGAGTCCGACTACTGCATGTACTGCCACGAGCGCGAGAAGGACTCGTGCTCGAAGGGCATGCACGACAAGCACGGTGCGCTCAAGCGCAACCCGCTCGGCGTGGCGCTCGCGGGCTGCCCGCTCAACGAGAAGATCGGAGAGATGCACGTCCTGCGGAAAGGCGGCGACTCGATCGGGGCGCTCGCGGTCGTCGTCATCGACAACCCGATGGTCCCCGGCACGGGCCACCGCATCTGCAACGACTGCATGAAGGGGTGCATCTTCCAGAAGCAGGAGCCCGTCAACATTCCCCAGGCCGAGACCGGCGTGCTCACGGACGTGCTGGGGCTGCCGTGGGGCTTCGAGATCTACGGCCTCCTCACGCGCTGGAACCCGCTCAACCGCGCGCGGCCCTTCGCGCTGCCCTACCGCGGCCGCAACGTGCTCGTCGTCGGCCTCGGCCCCGCGGGGTACACGCTCTCGCAGCACTTGCTCAACGACGGCTTCGGCGTCGTGGGCGTCGACGGGCTCAAGATCGAGCCGCTGCGCGCGGATCTCCTGGGCGCCGACGCGTGGCCTCCGCGCGCCGCGAAGAGCTGGGGGGAGCTCAGCGTGCCGCTCGACGAGCGACCCCTCGCCGGCTTCGGCGGCGTCGCCGAGTACGGCATCACCGTTCGCTGGGACAAGAACTTCCTCACGGCGCTGTACCTGACGCTGGCGCGGCGCGCGACGTTCCGGGTCTACGGCGGCGTGCGCTTCGGCGGCACGCTCGACGTCGAGGGCGCCTTCGCGCTCGGCTTCGATCACGTCGCGCTCGCCGCGGGCGCGGGCAAGCCGACCATCATCGACGTCAAGAACAACCTCATCCGCGGCGTGCGCAAGGCGTCCGACTTCCTCATGGCGCTGCAGCTCACGGGCGGCTTCAAGAAGGACTCGCTCGCGAACCTCCAGGTGCGCCTGCCCGCGCTCGTCATCGGCGGCGGGCTCACGGGGATCGACACGACGACCGAGGCCGCGGCCTACTACCCCGTGCAAGTCGAGAAGTTCCTCGCGCGCTGGGAGGCGCTCGTCGCGGACAACGGCGGCGACGAGACGGCCGCGTTCAAGGTCTACGACGCCGAGGAGGCGGGCGTCGCGCGGGAGTTCCTCGAGCACGGGCGAGCCGTGCGCGCCGAGCGGGCGCGCGCCGCGGCGGCCGGCGAGGCGCCCGACTTCGCGAAGCTCGTCAACGCCTGGGGCGGCGTCTCGCTCGTCTACCGGCGCGCGCTCAAAGACAGCCCGGCCTACCGCCTCAACCACGAGGAGATCACGAAGTTCCACGAGGAGGGCGTGCGTTTCATCGAGAAGCTCTCGCCCGTGGCCTGCATCCCGGACGACACCGGCGCGCTCGCCGCCGTCGAGTTCGAGCGCCACGAGCCCGTGGGTGACGACGGGAATGTGAGCTGGAAGAAGGTTGGGGACAACGTGCGGCTGCCGGCGCGCAGTCTGTTCGTCGCCGCAGGCACGCAGCCCAACATCACCTACGAGCACGAGCGGCCCGGCACGTTCCAGGTCGAGCCGCGCACGAAGAGCTTCCGGCCCTTCGTCGCCGTGCGCTCCGAGAGCGGCCACCTCCAGCTGCGCCTGCCGCACGAGGGCGAGGTGGGCTTCTTCACCTCATACCTCCGCGAAGGCCGCACCGTGAGCTTCTACGGCGACAACCACCCCGTGTACGCGGGCTCGGTCGTGCGCGCCATGGCCTCGGCCAAGGACGGTGCGCCGCACGTCGCCGAGCTCTTCGCGGGCGAGCTGCGCGTGCAGCAGAACGAAGGAGCGAAGGGCGAGCCGGCGCGCGACGCGGCCTGGGCGGCGTTCACGGCGAAGCTCGACGACGAGCTGCGCGCCACGGTCGTGCGAGTCGATCGCCTGACGCCCACGATCGTCGACGTCATCGTGCGCGCCCCCGCGGCGGCGCGCCGCTTCGAGCCAGGGCAGTTCTTCCGCCTACAGGACTTCGAGGCCCACGCGGCCGCCGCGCGCGGCTCGCGCCTGGCCATGGAGGGCCTCGCGCTCACGGGCGCCTGGGTCGACAAGGACAAGGGCCTGCTGTCGCTCATCGTGCTCGAGATGGGCGGCAGCTCGCGCCAGTGCGCGACTCTCGCGCCCGGCGAGCCCGTCGTCGTCATGGGCCCGACGGGCGCGCCCACCGAGATCCCCTCGGGCCAGGCCGTCGTGCTGTGCGGCGGGGGGCTCGGCAACGCTGTGCTCTTCTCGATCGCGAAGGCGCTGCGCGACCGTGGCAACAAGGTCCTCTACTTCGCGGCCTACCGCCGCCGCGAGGACATCTACAAGGTCGAGGAGATCGAGGCTGCGACCGATCAGGTCATCTGGAGCGTCGACGGCGGCCCGCTGCCCGCCGCGCGCCGGCCCCAGGACTGCGCCTTCGAAGGCAATGTCGTGCAGGCCATGTTGGCGTTCGCCAAGGGCGAGCTCGGTGAGGCGAGGGTACCGCTGCCGTCGTGCAGCCGCATCATCGCCATCGGCAGCGACCGCATGATGGCGGCGGTCAAGGAGGCGCGCCACGGCGTCCTCAGGCCGCATTTCAAGCCGGGCCACGTCGCCATCGCGTCGATCAACTCGCCCATGCAGTGCATGATGAAGGAGAACTGCGCGCAGTGCCTGCAGAAGCACGTCGATCCCACGTCGGGCAAGGAGACGATCATCTTCTCCTGCTCCAACCAGGACCAGCTCCAGGACTTCGTCGATTGGAAGAACCTGGCGGCACGTCTGCGCCAGAACACCGTTCAAGAGAAGCTCACGGACGCTTGGGTTCGTTCGCTCCTCGCGGCGGGCTGACGCAGCGTCTGGCGCCGCTCAGTAGTTCGAGCAGGTCGTCAGGAAGCAGCTGCCGTCGCCGCCCGACTCTTCGTAGCAACGGTCGAGCGCGTCGTCCTCGACGGCCGTCATGTGCTGGAGGCCGAACCCGGGGAACGTCGACTCGGTCACCGGATACTGATCGCCGTAGGAGTCTTCGGCGATGCACGTCACGCTGCGGATGATCGCCCAGTCCCAGTAGTAGATGGGCCGCGCGAACTCGACGTGGCCCCAGTGGCGCCAGGGATGCTCGCCGTAGCGCATGGCGCGCGGGCGCAGGACGCGGACGGCGTGAGGATGATAGGCGGGGTGATAGGTCGCGGCGGGGGGGCGGCCGCCGGGCGGGTGTCCCCGCCACGCCGGAGGCGCGGCGCGCGGAGGTAGCCGCTCGTCGTGGCGGACCTCGCGCTTCTGTTCCTGGTGCTCCTCGTGACGCTCTTGGTGGACACCTTGCCGCTCGTCGTGCCGTTCCTCGGCGCGCGCGACGGAGGTGAGCCGCGGTAAGGCGAACAACAACGTGAAGGCCAGCGATGGTCCGAGCTTCATTCGAGTCTTCTCCCGCGCGAGGGTTCTAGTGACGCCGCCTGAAGGAGTGGGCAGTGTAAGGCCTCGTTGGCGGTCTGGGAAGGCGTCGTGTCCCCATAGTGTTCACCCCAGGGCGTGCGGGGCCAGGGCGCGGGCGTCAAGCTCGTCGAGCTGCCGCCGCACGAACGCCCTCAGCTCGCTGGGCGTGAACGGTTTGTCGAAGCGGGGCCGCGCACTCTGCTCGAGATACGAGTCCAAGCTGTCGCTCACGGCTCCGCCCGACATGAAGACCACGCGGCGCGCGAGGTCCGGCCTCTCGAGCTCCAGGAGTCGGCACAGCTCGGCGCCGCTCATCTCCGGCATCATGAGATCGCACAAGACCAAGTCGTACGACTCGGACGCACGGAGTCGGTCGAGCGCCTCGACGCCGTTCGAGGCGACGTCGACGTGCGAATCCCTCGCGAGGATGGTGCGCGCGAGCTGTCGCACCATCGGCTCGTCGTCGACGACGAGGATCCGGGCCCGTCGCGCGGATGTGGCGACGGACGGTGGCGGCGCCGTCTCGGCGCCGGGGGACGCCGTCGGCAGTCGCACCCGCACCGAGGTGCCGCGGCCGGAAGGGCTGTCGACGACGATCTCTCCCCCGAGCGCCTCGACGATGCCGTGGCACACGAAAAGGCCCAGGCCCGTGCCCACACCGACGGGCTTCGTCGTGAAGAAAGGATCGAAGACCTGAGGCAGGTGCTCGGGTGCGATGCCGCAGCCGTTGTCGAGGACCTCGACGGTTACGCGGGCGCCTTCGACGGCGACGCGTACGACCACGCGGTTCTGAGCGGCCCGGCTCTCGTCGAGCGCCTGGGCGGCGTTCACGAGCAGGTTGAGGAAGACCTGGGCGAGCCGCGCGTCGTTCCCGACGACCTTCGGGACGGAGGCGTATTCTCGCACGATCCGCCCACGGTGCCGGAGCTGGCTCTCGGCGATGTCGATGCACGAATCGAGCACCGGCACGACGTCGACGGCACCCAGGGTCTCCTCGTCGCCTCGAGAAAACGTCTTGAGCGCGCGCACCGTCTTGCGGATGCGCTCGAGGCCGGTCCGGACCGCGTCGAGCTGGGCGGTGATGCCGGCGCCGTCCGGGACCTCACCCGCGGCGGCGCGTTCGGCGACCAGCTCGACGTTGCCCATGACGTAGGTCAGCGGGTTGTTGATCTCGTGCGCGATGCCGGCCGCGAGCGTGCCGAGCGAAGACATCCGATCGGCGAGCCGGATGCGGTCCGCGTTGGCGTGCCGCTCCGTCTGATCGTGCAGAAACGTCACGAGGGCGGGCTTGCCGTCGTGGCTGATGACGATGCCGTGGATGTCGCAGAAGCGCAGCGCGCCGTCGGCGCGTGACCGCAGGCGCACGTCATCGGTGCGGACGGCGCGCGTCGCGAGCGGACCGGGCCCTGCGAGCGCCTCGAACAGGGCCCGGAAGGTGTTGCGCATGCGCGGCCGGTCGATCGGGTCGATGAGCTCGTCGGAGAGCTCGGCGAGCGTGGGCCCGCGCATGCCCGATTCGGTGTCGTAGCCCAGGTACTCGAGCAGCGCCCGGTTGACGTAGACGACGTGGTCGCCTTGGCTGACGCAGACCGCGAGGGGCGAGCGCTCGATGAT
>DATKFB010000520.1:0-5355 GCA_035544435.1 Polyangia bacterium | reverse complement strand
TTCGGCGGATAGAGGCGCGTCATCAATTCACTCGTGGCATCTCGGCACGCCGAGGTGTTCTTGTAGCCCGAGACCGCGGACGCCGCGAAGAGCGCCGCGCCGCCCAGCGCGACGCCCGCGGCGACGTAATTCGCATTGCTGATGCCGCCCGACGTCGAGGACTGGCTCGCGCTCGTGACTGCGCCGAGCCCATCGAGCAACGTGAGGCCTCCGAGGATGACGTCGGTCGTTGGCCAGGAGTTGCTCGTCGTGCAGTTGAACGCACGCAGCTTCCGGGCGTTGGGCGGCGGGCCGTCGACGAAGAGCGCGGAGCAACCGTTCGTCGCCGCCGCGGCGATCGCAGAGAGCACCAACGCGAGCGCGCCGGGCCGACCCTTCCTCCGTACCATGCCCGGGCTCAACGCAAACATGATGCCACGATCCCGATCGCCGCGCGCTCCTCCTCGACCAAGGTGGCGCGGGTCACGGCGGAGGTGCGACAATTCGCCACGCGCACACACCCGTAGCAATCGCGACGGCAAAGGAACGCGCGGTGGCCCTCACGCGCGAGTCGCTCGTCCCTGGTCTCTAGAAGTCGGGGCGCGTCCAGGCGCGACCGGCGAGCTGGCCCTTGACGGCCGTGATGTACGACTTGGCCCCCGCGTCGTACCAGTTCCCGGTGAAGTGCGCGCCCACGCAGCCCCACTCGTCGTTCGCCATGTAAGGCCGGGACGGCGGCGCGTGGTCACCGAGGCTCGGCTCCCAACCTTCGAAGCAGACGCGGCGCAAGCCAAAGTTGAAGTCGACGTGAAAGGGCGTGCTGTCGCGGAGCATCGGCCAGGCAGACTTGCGGAACTGCCACACTATCTGGAACAGGCCATAGGTCTGGGCGCATTCGACGCCGCCTTCGGTCTGCCGCGTGTCCGCGTCCGCCGGGCAGTCCGCGGCGTTCGTCGTCCAGTCGGAGGCGAGGCCTTGCGTCCACCCGCTCGATTGGACGGCCTCGGCGCGGATCTGATCTTCGTCAAACCCCCACTTGCAAGCGGCCCACTGCAAGATTTCGTCGGTCGTGCCCGTGAACGCGCCCGTGACCCGAGCTTGCAGACCGAGCGCGCGGTCGTCGAACCCCTGGTTCTGGTTGCTCCAGGGCGCGAGGCCGGCGAGCTGGGCGGCCGTGGGGACGACGTGATTGGCGGCCGTATTTGCCGGACGCGGCTCGAACCCCACTCGTCGCACGCGCGCCGCGCAGGTCGCGTCGTCGGGCAGCGTCGAGCCCGCGGGCAACGTCTGGAACTGCGAGATGAGCATGCCGGCCTCGGCGGCCGCGTCCACCCCGGGGATGACCGAGGCCACGCGCGCGTCGAGGGTGCACCCCGTCGCAAGGGCGCCCACGGACGCGAGCGCGACGGCCCGCGCCCGCTGGATCGTCGACCGAATCACGGCGCGTCCTCCCCCGCGAGGCGCGCGTCGAGCCCGACGACCAGCGACGGGCGCAGGAAGTCGGGCTGGAACAACGCCTCCGTCGTGCCGGCATGGTCGACGGTGTAGCGATGGCTCAAGACCCGCGCGTCGCACGCCGCCGCGACGAAGAGGCCTACGGCCCCGAAGAGCCCGACCTCGAGGCGCGCCGCCGCGCGAACGAACACGCTCGGATCGACGCGCGCGGCGTCCACGGCGACGCTCGTCGCGCCGCTCGACGCCGTCGGTGTGGTCTCGCGGATCTCGAAGCCGGGGCCGAGCCCGAGGCGGGCGGCGACGCGGCGTGCTCGCCAGCTCGTCGGGCGGGTGCCGATCGCCCCCAGCGCGGCGAGCTCACCGCCGCGGAAGCGCAGCGCCACGGCATCTCCGCTGGCGTCGCTCGAGAACGCGTCGGCGGTGAGCCAAAGCGCAGGCACGAGGCGCCGACTCTCGGCGGCGATGACGAAGGACAAGGCGGCCATAGGCAACGCGAGCTGCGCCGCGCCTTCGTGAGCGACGCCCGCGCCGACGCCCGCGGCCAGCCAGAGGCTCTGCGCTGGCGCGACGGGGGCCGGGGGCGGCAAGGGCGAGGTCCTGACGAGGGCGCCGTCCGCCTTGCTCGGCGCAACGGGCAGCGGGCGGCCGGCTTGCAGCGCCTCGACGGACGTCGCGACGATGTGCGAGACCTCCTCACGAGCGACCTCGTCGACGCCGCTCGGCAGCGGCAGCTGACGGACGACGACTTGCTCGGAGACGGTCGCGGAGATGTAGACGAAGGCGCGGCCCGCCTTCGCGACGCCGAGATCGACCCAGATGCACGCGAGGGCGCAGGGCGCCACGCGCGGGGGCCTCAGAACCTCGTCGCGATCGACGGCGGCGACCGTTCGGTAACGCGCGGCGAGACCTCGGCGCGACAAGAGATCCTCGAGGTCCTCGCGCACGGCCGCCGCCGCGCCGGGCGACGCCGCCGCGATCGCGATCTCCACGTCGGTCGGCCCCGCTGGCGCCGAAGGGGCGGACGGCGCGGTGCCGGCCGCCTGCGCCGCGGCGACGAGGAGGATCAACCCCGCGAGCACGAGGCCTCAGCGGAGCTCGGCGAGGCGACGGCGCGCGCGGGCGCCCTGGACCGAGTCCGGGTGCAAGCGCAGGAGCTGGGCCCAGGCCCCCCGCTCCTCGTCGCGACGGCCGAGACGCATGAGCGCCGAGGCGCGGCCAACGAGCGCTTCCTCGGCCAAGATGCCGTCGGGGCTCGCCGCGAGGTAGCTGTCGAAGCTCGCGAGCGCGTCGCGCGTCGGTCCCTCGGCGAGGAGCAGATCGCCCACGACGACGCGGGCCGTGAGCTCCTCGCGCGAGCCCGGGTAGCTGCGGCGCAGCTCGGTGTAGCGGCGAAGCGCGAGGGGATAATCGCCCGCGCGCCGCGCCCGGTTCGCCTCGACGAAGAGGTCGTCGGCGGAGGCGTGCGGCAAGGCCGGCGGCGAGACATGCAAACGCTGAGGGCGCGTCGGCGCGGGCGCGAGGACGGGCGCGGGCGCGGGAACCGGCTCGACGGAGATGGCAAGGTGGTTCGGGTGCGGCGCAGACGGCGCGCGCACAGGCTCGCGGTGGCGCGGGAGCTGGAGGATCTCTGGCACGAATCGACGGGCCAACGTCGCGCCGCCCATCGACCAGACGGCGGCGCCTCCGCTGCCGCCCACGAAGAGAAGCGCAAGGGCGACGGCCACGCGGCGGCCCGTCCCGCTCGCGCGCGCGCGATACCCCCGCGTCTCGTGGGCGATTCGTTCTCCGGCCATCGCGCCACGCACCATGGTCGTGAGCAGCGGGTCCGAGTCCTTGACGGCGGCCTCGACCCGCAGATCGTCCGGCAACGTGAGCGACATTCGGCAAGCGACGCAGCGGCCGAGATGCGCGCGCAAGTCCTCGACGGCCGCCGCGGTCAACGTTCCGCGTCGAGCGGCGTCCAGCATGTCCTCGGGATGCAAATCGATCGTCGTCACGCCTCGCCCCTCCATCGTCACGCCTCGCCCTTCAGCACTTCCCACAGATCCGGGTCATTTTCGATCTTCAGCTTGAGCTTCTCGCGCGCCAGGCGCACGCGGCTGCGCACGGTGTTGATGGGCGCGCCCGTGGCGGCCGACACCTGGTCGAGGCTGTAGTCGAGAACGACGCGCATCGCGAACGTCTCGGCCTGCTCTTCGGGCAGCTCGTCGAGGAGCGTGCGGAACGCCGCCGTTCGGCGCGCGCGCAGCACCGGATCCACGGCCTGGTCCTCCGACGGCGCCGAGGCCGACTCGCGCCGGAAGCGTTCGAGGAGACGGTCGCGCGCGCCGCGCCCCCGTCGCGCCGCGAGCGCGGTGCGCACGGCGATCTGCCGCGCGTACTGCGTGAGGGACGCTTCGCCGCGGAAGGTGCGCAGAGCGTCCTTGACGGCGAGCAAGCTCTCCTGGGCGACGTCGGGCACGTCCGGATTGTCGGCCCCGAGGATGACGCGCACGACGCCGAGCACGGCGGGTGCCGTGGCCGAGAGGATGCGCCCCAGGCTGTCGCGATTACCGGCGTTCGCGTCGTCGAGCAGCTCGGCCAGCGGATCGGGCGCGAGGGGCCCGCCCCCGCGCGCGTTCGCCAACATTCCCGGATGAAGCGACTTCATGTGGCTGACTTATAGTAGCTCTTCGCTCCCTGGAGCGGTCACCGACCTCTCGGGACGGCGACGCGGCATGTCAGCCCGAGCGCGTCAGAGGCCGTGTTAGGTTCGGGCCCATGAAATGGCGCTTGGTCGCGGCGCTGCTCGTCTCGGGCGTCGCGCGCGCGGCGCTGGCCGCGGCGCCGCCCCTCCAGGACGCAGCGCCACCCGTCCAGGACTCGCCGCCCCTCCAGGACGCAGCGCCACCGGTCGAGGACTCTCCGCCCCTCGAGACCGCGCCGCCCCTCCTCCGGACCGCCGAGCCCATCCCGGCGGCGGTGCCGCCGCGTGCGCCCGCGCCGGCCGCGGCGACGATTGTCGTCGAGCCGCTCGCCCCGGCCCGCGAGTCGAGCGGGGGCGCTCCCCTCGTGGCGGGCGTGCTCACGGCCTTCGTGCCCTTCGTCGTGGGCTGCGCGCTGTGGTCGCAGAGCGATCGCGCCGATCTCGAGCAGGCCGGCACGTTCGTCATGGCGGCCGGCTTCGCGGCAGCGCCCTGGGTCTCTCACGGCCTGCAGCGGCGCTGGCGGCGCGCGGCGGTCTTCGGCGGCGTGTCGGCCGCGACCTCGGCGGCGACGCTCATCGTGATGGAGGCGACGGACCCTTTCTACGTGCCCCACCTCAACCGGCAGCGCGTCGCCTTCGGCACGCTCCTGACCTCGGCGATGTTCGCCTCGGCCATCGGCGTGTTCGACAGCTTTCTCTCGAGCCCGACGCGGTCGACGCCGTGACGTCGCCTCCCCGCATCGCGCGCGGCCTCGCGGCGCTCGTGGCCGTCGTGACACTCGTGCTCGCGACGGCCTTCGCGGGTTGCGTCGTCGTGCCGCAGAACCGACGCAAGTACCTGGCCGATCCGATGATGCGCTTCCAGACCGATGGGCTGGACGCGCACGCGCACCAGAAGCTGTACGGCTCGCGCGAGGCCGCCGCGGGAGGCGACGGCACGCCGGCGGGTGGAGGCTGTGCCTGTCAGTGACGTCCACGCCGGCCCTGCTGACCCTCCTCCTCACCGTCGCGACGTCGACGGCGCCGCCCTATGAGATCGAGTCCGTGAGGCTCCGCTACACGCAATTCCACCAGACGGGCCTCGGCTACCAGTCCGCGGCCGGGCCGCCGGGCGCGCCCGGGTCGGAGTGGGCGCGCGTCGAGCAGCCGCAGGCCGAGGTCACGGCGCGACTCGGCGAGCGCATCACGGAGCGCGTCTGGATCCCCGTCGACGTCGTCACGGCCGCGTCGCCCGA
>DATKFB010000519.1:0-17608 GCA_035544435.1 Polyangia bacterium | reverse complement strand
CGGGGGCCGGCTCTCGGTGAGCAACCACCCCGGCAAGGGGTGCGTCTTCGCGGTCACCGTCCAGCGCGCCGCCGAGCACTGAGCCAGACGCGGCGAGCGGGCGATCGATCATGGGTCTCGCCGCTCGTCCTCGAGCAAGCGGAGATTTTGGCCGAGACCGGGCAAGCCGGGCTCGAGCCGCGCGGCGGCCTCGTAGGCCCCGCGCGCGGCGTCGAGCGCGCCCGCGAGCTGAAGGACGGCGCCCAGGCTCGCCTGCGCCTCGGGCAGGACCGGAAAGTGCGCCACCGCGCGCTCGAGGGCGCGGCGCGCCTCGGGGATCCTGCCGCGGCGCCGCAGGTCATTCCCGATGTCGTACTCGACGACGCCAGCGACCTCGTCGTCGGTGAGCGAACGGTCGTAGACGGGAGCCGTCGTGCGCGGCAAGGGCCAGCGGGCGCGGTACCAGTCGGAGGTCTCCTCGTCGCCGCGGCGAAGCAGCTCGACGGAACGCCAACGCCCATCGTCCCAGGCGCGCACGAAGAAGTGCCCCGGGACGACGACGCCGCGCATCGGAATTTCGAGAAGGCTGCCGAGGGCGAGGTAGAGCGTGCCGAGGCCCACGCAGCTGCCCCGGTGGTTGCGCAGGACGGAGGGAAGCAAGACGTACGCGAGCGAGGTGTCGTCGACCTCGCGCCTGAAGCCTTCTGCCTCGAAGACGAGGCGGTTCAGGATCTCGACGGCGGACGCCGGCCCGCGCCGAGCCAGCGCGGCGCGCGCCATGGCCGCGAGCCGCTCGAGGTCGCGCGCGGCGACGGCGGGATCGCTGGTCGGGCCAACCTCGAGGCCGCGCGAGATCGTCAGCAAGCGCCGCGCGAACGGCGCCTCCTCGACGGCCGGAGCCCCGCGGCGCCTTTCGCAGGCCGCGAGCAGCAGCAAGCCGACCAGGGCCCGCCTCACTTGACCTTCAGCGGCTCCCATTCCTCCCAGTAGTTGTACAGATCGCGCGCCGTCATGATCCAGACGACGAGCTTCTTGCTGCCGAGGGCGTCGGCGCCGCGACGCATGAGCTTCTGCCGCACGTTCGGCCCGCCGCCGTAGCTCATGACGAGATCGACGGGCATGCCGGCGTCGAGCGCGAGGTGCGCGGAGACGCCGGCGTGCTCGGCGTCCATGAGCTCGTAGACGCCCGTGAAGCTGTCGCCCAGGACGACGATAGGGCTCGTGTCGTCGTCGTCATACGGCGTGCCGTCGGCGCGCAGCACCTGGTGCGCGATGAGCGTCTCGGGCTTGTACCGGCGCCGCTCGGCGACGGGCAGGCGCGAATGCAGATCTCCGTGGCGACTGAACGTCGTCTGCTTGCTGTGCAGCTTCTGCCCGTTGCGCGCGGCGGCGCCGTACCACGGGTACTTCTTGACCCGTTCGGCGATGAGCTCGGCGGCGAGCCGCAGCCCGCGATCCGTCCAGTGCGTGTCCTGGTGCTGGAAGATCAGCTCGCGCTCGACCTTGTCGGGCTCGCGCGCCGCGAGGAACGCGGGCAGCAGATCGACCGTCTCGACGCCGGCCAGGCCGAGGTCGTAGAGCAGCTTGCGTTCGTAGGGGTTGACCACCCGACCCGCGAAGCCCTTCGCGCGGCCGTCGATCTCCTCGGGGAAGATCTCGGCCTTCGTGGGCACGGGGACGAAGAGGAAGTCCACGCCGCGCGCCTCGAGCTCCTTCTTGAACTCGACGATGATGGGGAGCGGATTTTTGCCCTTGGGCTGAGCCTCGAGATCGCCGCCCACGGCGTATTCGAGGCTGTTCCGGAAGAAGAGGAACCCGTCGGTCCCGGCGATCCCCTTCACGGTCGTCGGCGTGGCGCCAAGCACGCGCCGCACGATCTCGCCCCAGGGCGCCACCGAGGCCGCCCATTTTTCCCAGGAGCCGCCACCGGTCGTCGCGAGCTCCTTTCGAATGGCCTCGACGACGACCTCGGGGTGGGGGCTCGGCTGCGTCTTGGGCAACGCTGGAGTCGGCGCCGCGCGCGCCGCCGCCGGCGTCGACGACGCACCTTGTCCCTTGACGATGAACACCTCGTAGGTGGCTTTGCCCTGCGGCTTTCCGCGCATGACGATCGTCGGCGCCTCGAACGTGTGGCCGCCGAGCTCGTTCTTGACGTCGGCCTCGGTGGCGTCGTTCGGCCACGTCGCGCCCGCGACCATGAGGTCGGTGTTGTACGACGGGTACCAGTAGCCCGAGAGCTGATTGGCCCACGTCTTGATCTCGGCGCGCGAGAGGACCTTGCGCGAGTAGTCGCCCAAAATCGCCTCGACGACGGCGGCGCTCACGTGCGCAGGCGCCACGCGCCCGTAGATCTCCGGGAACCCGTCGCCGTCCTGATCGGGCAGCGCGCCGAGAGCCTCGAACCAGGGCTCGAACTCCACCTTGACCCAGAGCTCCGGCGTCGACCCCCCGTGAACGAAGAGCTCGCTCGCGAACTGCGGCACGATCTGCGGGCCGCCCGGCAGACCCCAGCTCTCGCCGTGCACGGCGCCGCCGACGTCCTCGAGGTCGGACGCGCCCGCGACCTTGTGCGCCGACAGGTATTCGACGACGGGCGCGAATGACACCGGGTGCGCGCGCTCGTCAGCCGTGAGCGGCGTCCGGCCGATGTCGCCCGTGAGCGTCGCCGCCTCGACGAGGCCGTGAAACGGCGCCGTCGCGACGGCGACGCCGCCGGCGGATCGCGCGCCCGCCGGCTCGGGATCCGCAATCATGAAGTTCGCGTGGTAGGCGGCGTAGTCAAGGTTGGCGCGCGTCGGCTCGTCGATCTCGCGCACGAGCGCGATGGAGCGCGTGCGGCTGTACCCGTCGTTGAGCGTGCGCACCTGGGCGTGGACGGCGGGGACCGAGCCCTTGGTCGCCGACCAGGGCGCGGGCCCGAGCCCCGGGTGGCAGGCGAGCACGAGCGTCGACAGCGCGACGCCGACGACGCTGGGGGGGCGCGCGCGGCCGGCGGCCGCGCGACTACGAAGGAGCATAGTGCCCCCGGCGGAAGCGCCACAGCACGCGCAGCACGCGCAAGCCGTACGGGATCGGTCGCAGGTGCGAAATCTCGTCGGCGTAGCGCGTGGGCACGGGCGCCTCGGCGACCGCGAGGCCGCACGCGCGCGCCGAGGCGATGACCTCGAGGTCGAAGTCGAAGCTATCGGAGAGGCGCGCGAAAGGCACCCTCTCGCGCAGGCGACGGCCGTAGAGGAGATAGCCGCTGTGATAGTCAGTCATGCGCAGGCCGAGAGCCAGGTTTTCGAGCACGTTGAGCGCGGCGTTGGCGACGTACTTGTAAATGGGCATCCCGCCCGACAGAGCGGAGCCCGAGGCGATGCGCGAGCCCTGGAGCAGGTCGAGACCACCCACCTGCATCGCGTCGAGCAGCGACGGCAGAGCCTCGGGGCTGTACTGTCCGTCCGCGTGAACGCAGGCGACGACGTCGGGATCGGTCTCGGCGGCGCGCGCGAGGCCGTCTTTCATGGCCGCGCCGTAGCCGCCGTTGCGCGGGCGGTCGACGAGCTCGACGGGGCAGCGGCCGCGCGGCAGCTCGGCGACGATCCGCGCCGTGTCGTCGCGGCTGCCGTCGTTGACGACGATGACGCGGTCGAGGTCCCGCACGGGAGCCGCGAGGACCCGCTCGATGACGGCGGCGACGTGCCTGGAGGCGTCGTACGCCGGGATGACGACGGCGACCCTCACGGCGCCTTCGACCGCGTCGCGCGCACGGCGACCGCGCGCCTCTCTGTGGCCAGCGCCGGACCGTAGCGCGCCACGTAGTCGTCGACGATTCCGGGGAGCATCTGCTCGAGGGTCGTCTCGGGCTGCCAGCTCAACAGGCGTCGGGCCTTGCCGATGTCGGGGACGCGCTGCTCGGAGTCGTCGTAGCCGGCGCCGTAGAGCTCCTCCGCGGTGACGTCGCGGAAGCGCGCGCGGGCAGCACGCGGCACGCGGGCCGAGTAGGCGCGCGCGAGCACCTCCGCGAGAGCGCGTACGCTGACCTCGTTCGCCGGGTTGCCGAGGTTCAGGATCTGGCGGCGGCAGGCCGCGGGCCGCTCCACGATCCGGACGACGGCCTCGACGAAGTCGTCCACCGAGATGAACGATCGCCGCCGCGCGCCGCCCGCGACGAGCGGAAGCTCCTCGTCGCGCAACAAGGCGCTCATGAACGACGCCAGCACGCGCGGCACGCCCTCGCCGTCGACGCCGGGCACGAAGTCCATTCGCGGCCCGATGACGTTGAAGGGCCGGACGATCGTGAAGTCCAGCGCGCCGTGGAGGCCGTGCGCCCAGATCACGCGCTCGAGGAGCTGCTTGGCGCAGGCGTAGGTCCAACGCTCGCGATCGACGGGGCCGAGGAACATCCCCGTCGTCTCCTCGTTCATCGTGGGTGTCTCGTGGCCCCCGGCGTCGAGCGCGCGCCGGCCGTACACCTCGCACGTCGAGAAATGAACGAGGCGAACGCCGCGCGCCGCGCACAGCTTCACGAGCGGCACGAGGTCGGTGTAATTGGCGTCGATGACGTCGAGCGGTCGCGTGTTGTAGAGTGACGGGTTGCAAAGCGCCGTGAGGGACAACACCGTCGAGCAACGCGCGGTCACGTCGTCGAGCAATCCAGGCCGATCGACGGAGGCCGTCACGAAGCGTACGCGCGGCTCCGTCGAGACGAGCTTCTCGAACGTCAGGTCGACGGCCACGATCTCGAGGTCCTCGCGCGCGGCGAGCAGCGCCGGCACGAGGTGCGACCCGATGAAGCCACCCGCGCCGAGGACGGCGACGCGCTCCCTCTTCATTTGTTGTGTTTCCTCTTGGGGTGAGCCGGGGCCTTCTCGGCGTCGGCCTTCTCGGCGTCGGCCTTCTCGCCGCCACCGTCGGCGGTCTCGCCGCCCTCGGCGTCGGCTGCCGCTGCCCCGGCGCCCGCCGCGCTCGGGATGAAGATGTCGGGCCAGCGATCGTTGGCCGAGTGGAACGTCAGCCGCGCCGCGCCCGTCTCCGGCGGCGTGCCCACCTCCCACAGATAGATCTCGTAGTCGGCGATGTCGTGATCGTGTCCGCGCTGCGTGATGCCCCAGACGAGCCACTTGCCGTCGCGCGAGAGCTGCGGAAAGTATTCGTGCGAGCGCCGCCCCGGCATGTCCATGAAGCGAATCTCGTCGTCGCTCGGGGCCTTCGCGGGAGGCGCGCCGTCGACGATGGGCATGCGGAAGACCTCGCTGCCGCCGTTGCCCGTGGGATTCATCCAGTAGATTGTCTTGCCGTCGGGCGCCCAGTTGATCTGGCAGCCGAGTCCCGTCTTCGTCCACTTCTTGTCGTCGAGGCTCCAGATGCCCGTCTCGCGCCGGGAGCCGCGCAGGGTGATGGCGATGTACCGCCCATCGGGGGAGAGCTCGGGCTGCTGCAGCTCGGCCCCGTCGAGCGTCGTGGCCTTGTTTCCGTCGAGCAGCAGGTGCTCCTTGCCGGCGCCGTCCGGGCCGAGCTTGACGCGCAGGATCTTGCCGTCGCGCACGAAGACGATGTGGTCAGCGCTGGTCCAGCTTCCCCAGGTCGCGTTCTCGACGACCTTCGTGGGCTCGCTGCCGTCGGGGTGCACCGTCCACAGATCCCACTTGGAGCTGATGTTGGCGTCCTTCTCGCTGACCCAACCCTTCTTGCTGCGACAAAAAAGAATCTTCGACCCGTCAGGTGAGAAGCGCGGGAACCAATCGACCTCGTCGCCCTTCGTGATGGACTTCACGTCCGACCCGTCGGTCTTCATCGTGAAGAGATCGTGGTTGCCGTTGCGAGAACTCGACCACACGATGAGGCCTCCCGCCTTCTCGCCGATGCGCTTCCTCGCCGCGAGGTCCTCGTCAGTGGGCTTCTCCTCGGTCCCAGTCGGGGGCGCGCCCGAGAGCGTGGCGCAGGCGGACACCGAGAGCGCCAACAGCAAAGGGGACACGTACAGCAAAGGAGAAACGATGAGCGGAGCCAGGAACGACGTCTTTCGCGAGGTCATGATGAATTCCCTTCGGGTTTCGAGACGAGCGCGGCGCGCTCGCGGAGCGTCGGAGACGACTTGATGGGGAAGCAAAGGCTCAACCCCTCGCTGACGGGCATGGCGCGATAGCCGAGCTCGCGCGTGGCGAGCGCAGGATCGAGATCGGCGTCGTTCACGATCCCGGCGATCGCGTTCGCCGTGAGCGGCGGCCGCTCCATGAGGCGCCCGAGCACGAAGGCGAGCGCGCGGCAGAGCGGCACGGGGACCGGCACGAAGAGACGGCGCTCGCCGTGATGACGAAGCAGGAGGCGGCCGAAGTCAGCGATCGCGATTGCCTCGCCACCGCTGAAGTTGTAGGTCCTGCCGTGCGCGACGGCGTTGCCGGCGAGGCGAAGCAGCCCGTCGATGACATCGCCCGCCCACACGGGGCGCTTGAGGGCCCGGCCGGCGCCGATAAACGGGACCACGGGGAAGCGCCGCAGATACTCGAGGAAGAGGAGCAGCTCCTGCCCGCCGCCCACGTCGTAGACGAGCGTGGGCCGCACGATCGTGTGGGCGAACGAGCGCTCGGCCTTGACGAGCTCCTCGGCCGCGAGCTTCGAGTCGGCGTAAGGCGTCCGCTTCGGGTAGGTCACGGACGCCGAGGACACATAGATGAAGTGCCGCACGCCGGCGCGCGCCGCCTCGGCCACGACGTGCGCCGTGCCCTCGCGGTTGACCCGCGCGAACACCGACGGGTCGTGCGAGAGGATCACGGCCGCGAGGTGATAGACGGTGTCGACCCCCGCGCAGACGCCGCGCAAACTGGCCGCGTCGGCCACGTCGCCCGCGCGGATGTCGCAGCCGAGGCCGGCGAGGCGCGCGCGCAGCGGGTCGCCGGGCAGCACGAGCGCCCGCACGCGCCATCCCGCCTCGACGAGCCCGCGCACCAGGCGGACGCCCATGACGCCCGCGGCGCCCGTGACGAACGCCGTGCGCGCGGAGGTCGCGGCGCCCTCGTTTATTTCGGCCATTCGACGGCCTTCCAGTCGCCCACGGCGAGCTCGCGGCTCGCGAGCTCCCAGACGACGACGCGCTTGCCACGCAGCCGATCCTGGCCGCCTCCGAGCTCGCGCGCAAGCGCCTGGCGGGTCGCGAACGCGCCCGAATCGTTCTGAGCGATGACGTCGACGGGGCGCCCGAGCGCGAAGGCCAGGTGCGGCGCGAGGCCGGCGGCCGTCCCCCACCCCATCGCCTCGAGCGAGAACACGTTCGTGAAGCTGTCGCCGAGGAGCAGCACGTCGGCCGTCTCGTCTGGCTCCCAGTCGGCGGCGTCCGCGCCCCCGCCCGCCGCTTGCGCACCGACGACGATCGCGCGCGTCGTCACGGCTTGCGGCACGAAGACGGTCTGTCCCTCGGGCAGCTTCAGCATGTCGACGACGTCGCCGAGGCGCGCGACCGGCCGCTCGACCTCGCGCCAGGCAGGCGGCGCCGGCCGAGCGGGAAGGCGACCGACGCGCGCGACGACGGCCGCGAGCTTCCCGGCGACCTCCTCCATCCAGGCGGGCGTCCAGTGCGTGTCCTGGACGAGGTAGCGCGGCGGCTCACCGGCGCCGAGAGTCGACGGCGACGGGTCGAAGACGGTGACGCCCGCGGTGGTCATCTCCTCGACGAAGCGGCCCCAGTCCGGATTACGCGGAACGGGAACCACCTCGGCGGACGACGCCCGGCCATGCAGCTGGCGCGGCTCGAGCATCGACTTGTCGGGGACCGGGAACAACACGAGCGCGATCCCGCGGGTGGCGAGCGCCCGCTGAAACGACAGGATCGCCGGGCGGGGATCGGCGCCGATGGCGGGTCCGCCGGCGTCACGCGCCGAGCGCACACGCCCGTCGATCGTGTCGGCCGCGAGGAACCCGGGGCCGCCGACATAGGCGATGCCGGGCTTGTAATAGAGCCACCCTTCTCGGCCGACGACCGCCTTCTTGTTGCCGACCCGCCCGAAGCGCGTCAGGAGCGCCTGCATGCGGGGCTGGACGTAGTCCTTTGGGTAGGAGGCCTGCTCGAGATCGTCCTCGAATTGGCGCAGGCTCTCGCGCGTCGGTCGGTGGCGGAAGAGCTCGGGCAGCACCGAGTCCTCGCCGCGAGCGCGTTGCATGACCTCTTGGGCGACCGGCACGGCGAAGATCCCGACGACGAAGAGCGCCGTCATCCAGCGGGCGCGGCCGCGCGGCAGGTCGGTGTCAATGATGCCCCGCCGCAGCCGCTCGTCGTGCGATGGATCTGTCGGTCCCCCGCGCCGGGGCGCCGCGGCCTTGTGCGCCTCCGCGCTAGCGCCGACTGCACGCTCGTCGAGGGGAAGGGCGTGATCTGGAACGGTCATCTTCAGAACTGGAAGTAGAGGAACGGATTCACCGTCTGCGTCCACATCATGAGGACCGAAAGCGCGAGCAGCGCCATGCCCGAGGCGGCGCGACCGAGCGAAAGGCGATTGGTGAAGGCCCACGTGTTGGGCAAGGCCCAGACCGTCAGCGCCGCGAGCACGAACATCGCGGCATGATACGGCGTGTAGATCGCGCCGGCGACGACGTCGGAGGCCGGCCCGGCGTGCGCGAGGCCGAACATCGAGCCGAGGTAGGCGAGCGCCTGGGGCAGCGTCTTGGCCCGGAAGAAGACCCACGAGAGGCAAACGATCACGAACGTCAGCGCCACGCGCACGGGGTGCGGTAGGCGCGCGTAGAAGCCCTTCTTGCCCTGCGCGCGCTCGAAGGCCAGCATGCCGCCGTGAATGGCGCCCCACAGCACGAAGTTCCAGCTCGCGCCGTGCCAGAGGCCCCCGAACAGCATGACGGTCATGAGGTTGACGTACGTGCGCCGCTCGCCCTTCCGGTTGCCGCCGAGCGGGATGTAGAGGTAGTCGCGCAGCCACGTCGACAGGCTGATGTGCCAGCGCCGCCAGAAGTCCGTGATGCTGTCCGCCTTGTAGGGCGAGTCGAAGTTCTGAATGAGGACGAAGCCCATCATGAGCGCCAGCCCCACGGCCATATCGGAGTAGCCAGAGAAGTCGAAGTAGATCTGGAAGGCGTAGCCGAACACGCCGAACCAGGCGTCATGCGCGTGGAGCGCGCCGGCCCCGAAGGCCGTGTCGGCGATGTGGCCCATTGGGTTTGCGATGAGGATCTTCTTGGCCATGCCGAACGCGAAGAAGGCCACGCCGCGCGCGAACTTCTCCCAAGTGTGCTGCCGCACGCGCATCTGCTCTTCCATGGCGGCGTAGCGGATGATGGGCCCCGCGACGAGATCGGGGAAGAAAGCCTCGAAGCACATGTAGTCGGTGAAGCGGCGCATGGGACGCGCGTCGCCCCGATAGACGTCGATCGCGTAACTCATGGCTTTGAACGTGTAGAACGAGATGCCGACGGGCAGCACGAGGTGGAAGACGGGCAGCAGCGCGCCGCCCAGGCCCAAGGCGCTGCCGAGCGCGTTGATGTTCTCGGCCACGAAGCCGGTGTACTTGAAAGCGGCCAGGAGGCCGAGGTTGGTGATGATCGAGAGCGCCAGCACGCCCTTCATGGCGCGCGTGCGCGGCACCTCGGGGCCGATGATGGGCGGCAGGCCGTCGCTATCGGGGAGCCGCGAGAGCCTCACGAGCGCGAGCCCGCACATGTAGTCGACGCTCGAGCCGAAGAACATGATGACGGCCCAGATCGGGTTGGCCCACCCGTAGAAGACGTAACTCGAGATAGCGATGAGGGCCGTGCGCGCCCGGAACGGCGCCAGGTAATAGAGCAGGAGGACCGCCGGCAGGAAGTAGAAGAGAAAGATTTGGCTCGAAAAGACCATCGTCGGCGTCAGCGGGCGCTACGCGCACGCTACCAGGGGAACCATCCTTTGTCTTTCATCGTTTGCAACAGGCGACGCGCGTATTCCTTGTGGCCGTCGAGGCTGAAGTGGTGCTCGTCGTTCGTGCTCGTGTCGATCTCGATCTGGACGATCGGATTGTCGGTCGGGATGATGAAGGCGTTCGAGACGACGCTCGGCACCATGAGGATCTTCGGCCGGATCGCCAACGCGAACGCGCTCGTCGGCGCAAGGGGGCCGGTCGTGCCCATCTCGTAGTCGTTGAGAAGCAGGGGCAAGTTCGGCTCGCCGAGGTCGTTGCGAACGTCAGTCACGAGCGTGTTGATGCATTGAGGATAGTTGTCGATGTCGGACTGCGTGCCGTGTCGCTCCGTGATGCCCAGTAGGATGACGATCGCTGCGAACGTCACCTTGCCCTTGAGCTCCTTCGCGCCCGTGATGAGCTTGTTGTAGTAAAGCGCGTTGGGAAGAAACTGCGAGCAATACGCGGAGCTCTGGGCAAAGGGAATCGTTACGAAATACTTGTCAGGCGCGAGGGCCGCGGCCTCCTTCACGAGGGCCGTGCTCAGGCCACCCGAGACCATTCCGTTGACCATGTTGCCGCCGTCCCCGGCCGTCTTGGGCTCGACGGCCGGCTGGAAGCCCGCGCCGCTGTGGTACATCCAGGCGTGCGGGTCCGGGGCACCGAAGAAGTACGGACGCGTGCCCGCGGGGCCGACGCCGCGCCCCGCCATGTTCGAGTGCCCGAAGTTGATGAACGCGATGACGTTCTCCTTGGGAACGTTCGTGCCGCCGATGTTGACGGTGATGCCCGAGAGCGGGGCCATGCCCGCGGCGCCGGAGGTGCCGGCCGCGCCGGCCGCACCCATCATCCCGCCCGCACCGGACGCGCCCGCGGCGCCCGTCGAGCCGGCTGCGCCCGTCGAGCCGGCCGCGCCCGTCGTGCCGGCCGCGCCCGTCGAAGAGCCGGCCGCGCCCGTCGTGCCCACGCTTCCCGCCGCGCCGTTGCCGCTCGCTCCGGTCACCGAGATGTTTCCGGCCGCGCCCGTCGAAGAGCTTCCCGCCGCGCTGTTCCCGACGCTGTCCGCTTCCCCGTGGACGCCGCACGCGAGGCCGCTCGCCGCAACGAGCCAGCCCGCGACGGCAAAAATTCGGCCCCATCGAATCTCGCGCGGCGTGTCACGAACCTGCCGTATCGTCGTCTTTTCTTTATTCGGAGTCATCGGGCCTCCCATCGCGCGTGCAACTCTGCTTTGGGCGCGTTCAATTCTACAGAGACTCCCCGCCGCGCGAAAAGGGTCTCCTCGGTCGTCGACACGGACGATCTCCCCGGTCGGGCCCGGCCGCTCGCGGTCTATTGAGCGCGCCCGCGTCATGACTCAGAAGGGAGACACCGACAGGCCGAGCGCGACGACCCACGCCTGCAGGTTGAAGTGACCCGACGTGTGCCAGTTCTCGTTGAGCAGCGCCACCGGCACGTACGCGCCGAGGAGGACCGCGACATACGGGTTCGACCATTCGACCGACGCCTGCGCGGCGCCCGCGAGCACGGGCGTGTTGAGATTCTCGCCGAAGTCGCCGCGTGTATCCTGTTGCGTCTGGCCGACGAGGTTCAGCCCGAGCGCTGGCACGAGGGGGCCGAGAAAATATCCGGCGTAGCCGTAGAGCGTGGCTCCTGGCGCGCGGTAATTGGCCGCGGAGTTCCTGCCCCCGCGATAGTTCGCGGCGCCACCCACGAGCACGATGCCCCAATCCTGGTCGAAGATGTGATCGAGGAGCAGGGACCCGGTAAAGCGTCCGAAGCCGAGCTGCTCGTCGGGAGAGAGCTCGACGCCGTGATACGTGGCCCGGTACGTGCCCGTGGGCACCGTCAGGATTCCCGAGAGCAGCGTCGAGTTGTCCGTACCCAGGCGCCGCGTCGCCAGCACGTTCATGTCTGCGAGGCCCGCGTTCGACACCCAGCCAGTGCCGAACGGATTGCGGTACCACTTGTAAGCGTACGGGATGGACACGCCGGCGTTCCACTTGTCGGTGAAGTCGCGCGTGATTTGGTTGTTGCTGATGATGTTGTAGCCCCCGAGCGCGGGGCCCGTCGGGCCGCTCTTTGGAATCGTGATGTAGTTGTTGAGGCTGAGGACCTGGAACAGCCCGCCCGTCGTGTTTCGGCCGATCCACCGCACACCGGCACCGTTCGTGCCGCCGCCCGCGCCGCAGCCGCCGATCGTCTCCCAGCTCGCGAGCAGCGGCCCGAGGCGCGCGAGGCGCGGCGACAGCGCCGCCTCGTCTAGCGCGGCGCAAATCGCCCCGGATGCGCGCTCGAGACGCGCGAGGCGCGCCGACAGACGACGACGCGCGACTTCTTTCGCGCCGAGGGGAAGAAGAATGAAGGTGCAGCCGGCGACGAGCAGCAGCGTCCGGAGACTCCTCACGCGGGATCCGCCTCCAAGCACCAGTAGCGAATGCTCTTGCGATCGGTGGCCGCGAAATCGTCGATGACGGCTCCCTTCCAGATCGCCTTCAGATCGGGCGTGAGCTTGAGCTTGTGAACGTCACCCTTCGTGAAGCTGCGGAGCTTGCCGCCGACGTGGGCCTTCATGCCGTCCTTGATCTTCGCGCGCGCCAGCCGTGGTTTGTAATGAGCCACGAGGACGAGTTGTTTGTCCATCGGCCCACCGATCACTTCGTAACGCATGACGTACGCGTAATCGTAGAGATCGTCGGGCGGCAGGCTCGAAGGAATCTCGACGAGCTTGGCCGTCACGGTGATGGGCGCCGCCGCCGCGTGTGCACGGCGCGTCAGCGGCCACGCCGACGACGCACACACGATCGCGATCAACAGGGCCGTACCTCGGGGAATCGAGCGGATCATCGAGCGAACCTCCTCCTCGAACGGCGCGACGAGACACTCGTCGCTTGGCCGGATCTCAAGCCGAACCTACGTCAGCCGCAGGGACCCGGCAACAGGTTTCGGGTCCGCGGCGCGCCGAATTTCTCGACCGATCCACTCGCGTTCACTCGCGTTGCCGTCGTCGATGATTCCTTCGCGGGATTTGGCGCAGTCGTCCCATATGAAAAGCATCCGAGGGGATGTTCGTGTGAGCCGTTTCTAGCGGCGGGAGCACTGCGTATGTTCGACTGAGCCCGTCAGTCGGCGACGCCCGGACGCGTGCTCGCGGATCAGTGGCCCGCGGAGGATCGCGCGAGCGCGCCCGAACCTTCGCGCGCGCTCGCGCGCACGCTCTCGTGAGGGTCCTCCGCGGCCGTCCGAAAGAGCGCCGCCGCCTCCTCCGTCCGGTGCGCATCGACGAACAGCCAGCCCAGGATCGCGGACGCCTCGCCCCGCCGGGGCGACGCCGGATAGGTCGCGAGAAACGCCCGGAGCGCCGCGACGGCTTCCGCGTTCTTCTTGCCGCGCGCGAGCGCGATGGCCCGCCAGAACCCGGCCTCGTCGGCGAGGGGCCCGGACGGCGACTCCGCCAAGACGCGCCCGAACCCCGTGGCCGCTTCGTCGAAGCGTCGCGCCCGCAATGCGTCCCAGGCGTCGTCGTAGAGGGCCTCTTGCCGCGTGGGCGCGACGGCGCGCGCGACGCCCGCCTCGGCCCGCGCCGCGACCCGCCGGAGCCGCGGGGCGATGGCGCGCGGCGGTTCGGCGACCGGACGCTCGGCGGGCTGCGACGGCCTCTCCGGCGCCCCCCGCGGGGGGGCGCGCCATCTCTGGCCGGCCCCCAGCGTCGCGAGCGCGGCGCCGCGCGGGCGGACCTCGACGCGACCGTGAGTCACCTCGACCCCGACGAGGCGGTCCGCCACGGCCGCGACCTGAAAGCGTGTCCCGCGCACCTCGATCTCGCCGTCGCCCACCTCGACGCGCACACGCTCGCCCGGCCCCAGCGGCTGCACGTCGAGGTCGATGGCGCCCTCCCAGAGTCGAATCGTCTCGAGCGGGGGTGGCGACGCGATCGCGTACCCGGCGCCGCTCGCCGGCCACACGACGACGCGCGAGCGTGCTGGCTCGGGCGCCCGTCGGCCCCGCGCGAGCCCGAGCGCGAGGATGACCGCTGCGACGGCGACGACGCCACCCGCCGCCCACGACGTCCGCGCCGCGAAAGCGGAGGGCTCGGCCGCCGCGCTCGCGAGCAAGCTCGCGCGCACCTCCTCGCGGCGCGCCGCCTCGGGCACGTTCGACGGCAGCGCCTTCGCGAGCGCGATGGCGCGCAGGAGCTCGTCTCGAACAGCGCGACACCTCGGACAGGCCGCGACGTGTTGGGCCAGCCCGGCGTCGCCCGCCGACTGCAGCGCCCGCGAGAGCTCGTCCTCCGAGGGGCAGGCGAATCGCGTCACCGGGTGGCCTTCTCGACGGCGGCCCGCACGGCCTTTCGGGCCACGTGAAGGCGCCGCCACAGCGTACCCTGCGGAACACCGAGCGCGCGCGCCGCCTCGACGCCGGGAATGTCCTCGAGGTCGCACAGGACGAACGCCACGCATAGATCGTGCGGCAGGCCCACGAGCGCGCTTTCGATCTCGTGGAGGATTTCGCGGCGCTCGACTTGCTCGTCGGGGCGCTCCGCGACGACCTGCAGACCCTCGGCGTAGCGGGCGTGCTTTTCGCGACGGCGTCGCTCACCGCGCAGGTGCTGACGCGCGAGGTTGGCGGCGATGCCCAACATCCACGTCTTCACGGAGGACCCACCGCGGAACCGCTTCGCGCCGCGCCGCGCCTCGAGGAACGTCGCCTGCACGAGGTCGTCACGCGCCGCCTCGTCCGCGGCGGCCAACCTGCCGAGGAATCGAAAGACCGCGACGTGAAATCGGTCGAAAAGCGCGTCCAGCGCCGCCAGGTCGCCGGTGGCGCTCGCCGCGAGGAGGGCCTCGTCCGACATCGCGGTCGCGGCGTCACCGAAACGGCGGAGAGAGACCAGCTTGCTGCTCATGGGCCCCCGAACCTGAGGCCGACGCCGGCGTACGCGAGCAGGCGCGCGTCGCCGGGCAGGGGCTCTCTCGAGGTCGACTCCGTGCGGACCGTTTGCGTAGCCTCGACGGAGAGGTTCGTCTCGGCCGCGAGCGACCGACTGACCGCGACCGACAGCGAGAGGTGGAGCTCGCCGCGTAGGCCGATGGTCACCTGGTCGCCTTCCTGGTTTCCCTCGGCGCTCTCCTCGTGCGTTTGCCCGCGCCCCGCGCCCAAGGCGAGGCCGGGCCACAGCGTCGCGCGCCCGAGGCGCAAGGGGAGGTCGAGGCCGACGAGGGCCTCGACGAGCTGCCGGTCCACGGCCCGTTCCCAGGGTCCCGGGCCGTCGGCGACCGCCGAGAAGCGTGCCCGCGCGCCCGCGCACGCGCGCCCGAGCATCAAACACGCGCCGAGCTCGAAGCCGAGCCAGTCGCTGTGATCGCTCGCGACAGCGGCCTCGCCCGCGGCGAACACTTGCAGCCCTCGTCCCCGAACCGGCGGCGCTGCGGCGACCACGGTGGAAGCTCCGCCCGGTGGCTCGGCGTCGCGCGACGGCCGGGGCTCGAGCAGCGGCGCCTCGACGTCGGTGCGGACCCAGGACTCGATTACGGTGGCCGCCGTCCTCACGTCCGTGACCTCGCGCGCGCTCGCGGGACCAACCCCGGACGCATCGGAAACCACGATCGTCTGGCCCCTCTTCACGAGCGTGATCACCAGCGCCGGACATCCGCCCTCGTCGAGCGCGATGCCGCGCTCGACGAGCACCGGCGTCACCTCCGCGACCAGAGCCTCGTCCCCGCTCAAACGAACCGTGGGCGGGCAGGCCCTCGCCCCTCGGCCAAGCCCGACGGTGATCGACAACATGACGGCGAACACGAAGTACTGGCGCACCGGCCCTCCACGCCTCCGATGCTTCGCGGAGGCCGGGGAGGATCATTCCGCCGAACGGGGCCGAAGACAAGCGAGGACGCGCCGCTCCTCAGCGCGGGAAACCCTTGAGCTTTTGGTAAAGTCGATCAATGGCGTTTTGAATCGTCGCGTTCGCCCCGGCAGGAATCGGCTGCATGTCTTTGGGCGCCGCGCGGTTGGCGGTCTCCGATTCATCGGGGCGTTCTTCGGGCAGGTCAGCTTCATGGGGCAGCTCGCGCGCGGTTCGCACAATGAGGTTAGTTGCCGTTCGCGGCTCTTCCTTCGCCCCGTCGAAACAAAAGAGCGCCATTATCCCCACGGCACGATGCTGAAGATCGCCAGGTTGCTCGCCACCTTCGCGCTCGCGGCTCTCGTCGTGGGCGGCTGCGCGGGCCAAGGTGGGGTCCCGGGCAAGATGTGGACCTGGAACCGCGACTTTCCGCCCTATCGCGTGATCGACAACATCTATTACGTCGGCAGCAGCGAGATCGCGCAGTTCCTGATCACGACGCCCGCCGGACACTTCCTCCTCGACGGCGGGTTCGAGTCGTCCGTTCCGCGCCTGCGCGCCGAGGTGGCCGCGCTCGGCTTCCGTTTCGAGGACATCCGCTTCCTGCTGACGAGCCACGCTCACATCGATCACGTGCAAGGAGACGCGCTCGTACGGCGCCTCACGGGCGCGCAGGTCGTTGCCTCGGCGCGCGACGGCGAGGTGCTGGCCGCGGGTGGCCGCGGCGAAGCCGTGTATGACGGCGTCTACAGCTGGGCGCCGTGCCCGGTCGATCGCGTCGTCGCCGACGGGGACGAGCTCACGCTCGGCCGCACGACGCTCACGGCGCATCTGACGCCGGGTCACACGCGCGGCGCCGTGACCTGGACGATGCGGGTGGCGGCGCCCGACGGAGGGCCCGCCGCGCGCCGCCTCGACGTCGTCTTCTTCCCGAGCGCCAACATCAATGCGGGCGTGCATCTCGTCGGCAATGTCCGCTACCCGGAGATCGCGCGAGATTTCGCCCGCAGCTTCGAGGTCTGGAAGGCGCTCCCGTGCGACGTGTTTCTCGGCGTTCACGGCTCCTTTTACGGCATGGACTCCAAGCGCGCGCGACAGCGCGCCGGCGCGGCCCGAAATCCGTTCATCGACCCCGATGGCTATCGCCGCTTCGTTGCCGAGGCAGATGAACGCTTTCGCGAGCAGCTCGCCCACGAGCGCTAAATCGTTTCCCCAGCTCGACCAATGAGAGCCCGGCGCGGCCGCCGTTTTTCGGGCGTTTTGTTGCCCTTCGGTAACATCTTTATCCGCATTGACGTGTCGGTTTCGAAACCATAACCACAATTAGGCCTTTGGTTTGCGTCTCGCACGTCGCAAAGCTTGATCGCGGAGATCGTTTGGCGCGATCCTGTCGAGAGCGGATTGGATTGAGTAAAGCCGGATCCGACGTGAACGATGACGGCCGCAACGAACGACCTCACCTGTCAGCGCCTCGGAGCGCCACAGTGACGAGCCGGCAAACCATCGTGCTCGTCGAGGACAACGACGACGACGCGGAGCTCACGATCATGGCCTTCTCGGAGGCGAAGGTCTCGAACCCCGTGGTGCGGCTCACCGACGGCGTCGAGGCTCTCGACTATCTGTTCTGTCGCGGCCGATGGGCAGCGCGCGATCCGGTGGACATTCCCGCCGTCGTCCTCCTCGACCTCAATCTGCCGCGCGTGGGCGGGCTCGAGGTGCTCGCAGGCCTGCGCGCCGATCCGCGCACGAAGCACCTCCCCGTGGTCGTCCTCACCTCGTCCGCGGAGGAAGTCGATCGCCTCGCGGCCTATGACCAGCACGTCAACAGCTACGTGCGCAAGCCGGTCGACTACGACCAGTTCGTCGTCGCGACCCGCCACCTCGGAGTTTACTGGGTGCTGCTCAACCTGCCGCCCCCCGCGAG
>DATKFB010000518.1:0-4701 GCA_035544435.1 Polyangia bacterium | reverse complement strand
GAATTCTCACCTTTAAGAACGCCCAGCCCATCCGCCAGGCGGCGGCCTTCGCGCCGCTCGAGCGCCTCCTCATCGAGACGGACGCGCCCTACCTCGCGCCCATTCCCCACAGGGGCAAGCGTAACGAGCCGGCCTACATCGTCGAGACGCTGCGCGTCCTCGCCGAGGTGCGCGGCGCCGCCTTGGGCGAGGTCGAGGCGGCGACGGCGGACAACACGCGGCGCCTCTTTGGGCTCCCCGCCTGAGGGCGCCTCGTCGCGGGCGCGTCGATTGACCGCGGCGGCGGCGCTCGCCATACTGGAAGTCCATCGTGAGCAACTCGGCGCCGGTTCGCGTTCGTCTTCGCTATCCGGATCTCGAGACCTTCGTCGAGCGCTTCGCGGCCAACGTCACGCGCGGAGGCGTCTTCATCGCGAGCCGCGCGCCGCGTCCCGTCGGCGACCTGTTCGCGTTCGAGGTGCAGATCGCGACCGGTGACGTGGCGCTCGCCGGCGAGGGCAAAGTCATCTGGGTCAAGGAGTTCAACCCGAGCGAGCCGAACAAGGCGCACGGCATGGGCGTGCAGTTCATGGCGCTGTCCACGGCGTCGCACGCGCTCCTGCAGCGCATGCTCGCGATCAAGGGGACGCAGCGCGTGCCGGGCGCGCCGCGAGGGCTCACCCAGCCCCCGGCGACGCTGCAGGCTCCCAGCGCGCCGCGGCCGCGCATCGACACGAACGTCGATCTTGCGGCGGAGTTCGGCCTCGACGAGACGGTCCTGCGCCGCGCCCTCGAGCGGGCCTGGGGACCCGGCGGCCGGCTCGGCGAGGACGATCTGCCGTCGCTGCTCGCGGGCGAGCCCGCGGAGCGCGCAACGCTCGCGCAGGCACTCCACGAGCTACCCCGGATGCTCGACAGGTCGCGCCGCCGGAGCGGCGCCCTGCGCACGCTCGAGGGCCTCGCGACCCTCGAGAAGGCGACGGCGCCCGCGGAGCCTGTCACGCCCGGCAACGGCGTCGCGCCTCACGCGCGCGAAGACTAGGCACGGCGCCGGGGCGAGTCGCTCAAGCAGGTCATGACCTGGCGGCCGAGGTCGGTGTCGAAGCCGGGCGTCCAGGGCGCGAGCACGCCGACGACGTGCCCCGTCTCGTCGCAGAGGCCGGCCACCGTTTCGGCGCGAGCGCCCTCGCGCGCGGCGCGCACGCCTCCCGAGGCGTCGCAATAGCGCAGCACGATGCGGCCGCGGGCCGCGAGCGCGAGGATCTCCGCGTCGGACGCGGCGAGGCGCGGTCCCGCGGCGGGCGCGGCGATCGGGACGATGCGGCCCGCGGGTATGGCCCAGGTGAACGGCGTCGCGCGTCCCTCGACGCGGACGTGAGTCGTGGCGTCGAGGCCGCCGGCCGAGGTCACCTCTCCGGGCAGCAGCGCGGCCGCGCATAGCCACGCTACGCCGTCGGCGAGGCCGAGCAGCTTGCCGCCCGCGCGCGCGAAGGCGCGCAGCGCCTCGAGGGCCTCGGGCGTGGGCGCCGCCTCGAGACCCGGCGGGATCACGAGGACGTCGCAGCCCGGTGGCGTGCCCGGCGCGTAAAGCTCGACGCGCAAGCGCTAAAGCCCGAGGTTGCGCCGGATGCGCGCGATGGGCTCTTCGCTGTCGGGCATGAAGGTTTTGCCCGTGACCAGCTCGCAGACCTGGATGTACCGGCGCGCCGCCTCCATGCGAACGTCGTCGGTCAGCTTGGGCGGCGGGCCGTCCCCCTTGTAGCCCTGGTCGGCCAGCGTGCGGCGCACGTACTCCTTGTCGAGGCCGCGCGGCTCCTCGCCGCGCTCGAAGCGCGCCTGATAGTCGTCGGCGTACCAGTAGCGCGACGAGTCCGGCGTGTGGATCTCGTCGATGAAGCACAGCGAGCCGTCGGGCTTGCGGCCGATCTCGTACTTCGTATCGACGAGGATGAGGCCGCGCTCGAGCGCCGCCTTCTGGCCGAAGGCGAAGAGGCGCGCGCACATGCCGGCGGCGGCGTCGAAGTCGGCGGGGGAGAGCGCGCCCATCTCGAGGATCTCGGCGCGCGAGACCGACTTGTCGTGGTCGCCCTTGCCGGCCTTCGTCGAGGGCGTGAGCAACGCCTTGGGCAGCCTCTGGTTCTTCTTCATGCCGTCGGGCAGCTCGTGCCCGCAAAACGTCCGCGCGCCGCTCTTGTAATGCGTCCAGATCGACGTCGACGTCACGCCCGTGATGTAGGCCCGCATGATGAACTCGACCGGCAGGAGTTGGCACTCGACTGCGACCATGACCGTCGGATCGGGCACGCTGATGACATGGTTGGGGACGAGGTCCGCCGTGAGGTCGAACCAGTGCGCGGCCATCTGGTTGAGGACCTGACCCTTGAAGGGGATCGTGCCGAGGACCACGTCGAAAGCGCTCAGACGATCGCTCACGATGAGGGTGCGCCGGCCGTTCTTCGTGTAGCAATCGCGGACCTTGCCCTCGTACTTGTCGCCGAGCGCCGGGAAGTCCGTCGCGTCGAGCGTGCGGCCGAGCTGCGCGCGCAACAGCGACTCGTCAACGGGCGCCTTCGGCGCGGGCGGGGTTTCGGGCGTCGGGGGTGCCATGTGTGCCTCCGTCAGTCCGCGGTGTCGGCGAGCGCGCGATCGATGATCGTGCCCGCGTGCCGCAGGTGATGTTCAAGGTCGAACGCCTTGTCGATCTCGGCCGCCGAGAGCTGGGCGCCGAGCTCCGCGTCGGCGCCGAGCAGCGCGCGGAAGCTCCCCTCGCCCGCCACGGCCCGGAGCGCGCTCTTCTGCACGAGCTCATAGGCGGCTTGCCGCGCCATGCCCTTGCGCACGAGCGTGAGCATGACGGCCTCGCTGAAATAGAGGCCGCCCGTGAGGTCGAGGTTCTTGCGCATGCGCTCGGCGTTGACGGCGAGGCCGTCGACGAGCCCCGCGGCACGGCGGACCATGAAGTCGGCGAGCCCCGTGGCGTCAGGGCCGATCACGCGCTCGACCGACGAATGCGAGATGTCGCGCTCGTGCCACAGGGCGACGTTCTCCATGGCCGCGTCGGCGTACGAGCGCAGCAGACGGGCGAGCCCGCACAGATTCTCCGATAGGATCGGGTTCTTCTTGTGCGGCATCGCCGAGGAGCCCTTCTGGCCCTTGCCGAAAGCCTCGGTGGCCTCGCCCACCTCAGTGCGCTGCCAGTGGCGCACCGTGAGAGCGATGCGCTCGACGGCCGTGCCCGTGCGCGCGAGCGCCTGGAAGAGCGCCGCGTGGCGATCGCGCGCGACGATCTGCGTGGGCACGACCTCCGGGCGGAGCCCGAGCGGCGTCAGCGCCGCGAGCTCGATCTTCGGGTCGAGGTTGGCGTAGATCCCGACGGCGCCGGCAATCTTCCCGACGGCCACGCCGTCGCGGGCGGTGACGAGCGCGCGTCGAGCGCGGCCGACCTCCGCGTAGAAGCCGGCGAAGACCAGGCCCGCCGTGATGGGCTCGGCGTGGATGCCGTGGGAGCGGCCGATGGCTCGCGTCGCGCGGTGCTCCTCGGCGCGGCGACGGCAAGCGGCGCGCAGGAGATCGACGCCCGCGAGGATCTCGTCGGTGGCGCCCACGAGCTGAAGGGCGAGCGCCGCGTCGAGGACGTCGGACGAGGTCATGCCGAGATGCAGCCAGCGCGCTGGCTCGCCCGCGAGCTCCTCGACGTGCGAGAGGAACGCGATGACGTCGTGGCGCGTGCGTTCCTCGTGCTCGAGGATGCGCGCCGGATCGAGCTTGCCCTCGGCCTTGGCGCGCACGGCGGCGGCCGTGCCCGCGGGGACCGCGTTGAGGGCCTCCATGGCCTCGCAGGCGCCGAGTTCGATGCGCAGCCATGTGTCGAAGCGAAATTGATCCGACCAGAGTCGCAGCAGCTCGGGGCGCGTGTAACGGGCGATCATCGGTGCCCGCCCCTTCTAACGAAATCGCGCGAGCGATTCAAGGCAGGAGGACGGTCGATCCCGTCGTGCGCCGCGCCTCGAGATCGCGATGCGCCGTCGCCGCGTCGCGCAGCGCGTAGGTGCGCCCGATATCGACCTTGACGGCGCCGCCGCCCACGACCTCGAAGAGCGCGCGCGACGCGTCGGCGAGCTCGGCGCGCGTCGCAATGTAGGCGCCGAGGGTCGGCCGCGTCAGGTAGAGCGAGCGCGCCCCGCCGAGGGCCAAGAGGTCGATGGGCGGCACGACGCCCGAGGCGTTGCCGAAGCTCACGAGCATGCCGCGCGGCGCGAGGCAGTCTAGCGACGTCGAGAAGGTGCGCTTTCCGACCGAGTCGAAGACGACGGGGACGCCCTTGCCCTCCGTGAGCTCCTTGACGCGCGCGACGACCTCGGCCGGCGCGCATGCGTCGTAGTCGATGACGTGGGCGCAGCCGCGCTCGAGCGCGAGCTTCACCTTCTCGGGGCCGCCGGCCGTGCCGATGACGCGGATCCCGAGGTGGCGCGCCCACTGGCAGGCGATGCTCCCCACGCCGCCCGCGGCCGCATGGAACAGCACCGTGTCCCCGGCGGCGACGCGCGCGCAGCGGCGCAGCAGGTACTCAGCCGTCAGGCCCTTGAGCATCATCGCCGCGGCGGTCCGGTCGTCGATGGCCGTGGGCAGCTTCACGAGCCGCGCCGCCGGGACCGTGCGCACCTCGGCGTAGGCGCCGTGAACCGAGGCGTAGGCGACGCGGTCGCCCGTGGCCACCTCGGC
>DATKFB010000517.1:0-9422 GCA_035544435.1 Polyangia bacterium | reverse complement strand
CAGCGCTCCTCGCCGCGCGCGGCTTCGATGAGGACGCGGGTCTTGGCGCCCGTGGCCGCCTCGGGGTCGAGGATGCGCACCTTGTAGTCGACGAGGTGCACCTCGCGCACGAGCGGGAACGCCGGGTTGAGCGCCTTGTGGAAGGCGCCATCGAGCGCATGCACCGGACCCATGCCCTCGGCCACGGTGTGCACGACCTCGTCGCCGATGCGGACCTTGACGGTGGCTTCGGCGAACATGCCGTTGCCGCGCCGCTGCTCGGAGATCACGACGATGTCCAGCACCTCGAAGGGCGCCACGTAGTCCGGCTGGCTGCGCCGCGTGAGCAGCTCGAACGACCCCTCGGCCGCCTCGAACTGATAGCCCTCGTTCTCGAGCTCCTTGATGCGCTTGACGACGGCGTGCTCGTTGCCGCTCGAGTCGACGCCCAATTCGCTGGCGCGCATCCGAACGTTGCCGCGGCCCGAGAGCTCCGACACGACGATGTGGCGGCGGTTGCCCACGCGCTCGGGCGCGATGTGCTCGTAGCTCGAGGAGACCTTCTCGACGGCGGCCACGTGCACGCCGCCCTTGTGGGCGAAGGCCGAGCGCCCGACGTACGGAGCGTGCGCGCGCGGCCGGATGTTGGCGATCTCGCTCACGGTGCGCGACAACTCGGTGAGGCGCACCAGGCTCTCGTCGGGCACGCAGCGGCGATCCATCTTGAGCTGCAGCGCCGGAATGATCGAGATGAGGTTGGCGTTGCCGCAGCGCTCGCCCCACCCGTTCATCGTCCCTTGCACCTGCGTGCAGCCCGCCTCGACGGCCGCGAGCGCGTTCGCGACCGCGAGATCGCTGTCGTTGTGCGAGTGGATCCCGAGGCGCGTCGAGACGTGCTTACGGACGAGGCTCACGACCTCGGACACGAAACTCGGCAAGCTGCCGCCGTTCGTGTCGCACATCGTGACCCAATCGGCCCCCGCGTCGGCCGCAGCCTTGAGCGTGGCGAGCGCGTACGCCGGATCGAGCCGGTAGCCGTCGAAGAAGTGCTCGGCGTCGTAGACGACCTCGCGGCCGCGCCCCTTCACGAAGGCGACGCTGTCGCCGATCATCGCCAGGTTCTCCTCGAGCGTCGTCTCGAGCACCCTCGTCACGTGCAGCGTCGACGACTTGCCGAAGATGCACACGACGGGCGTCTCGGCGTCCACGAGCGCGCGCAGGTTGGCGTCGTCCGAGGCGCGGCCGCCGGCCTTGCGCGTGCTTCCGAAGGCCGTGAGCTTGGCGTGCTTGAGCAAGAGCGTCTTGGCGCGCCGGAAGAACTCGATGTCCTTGGGGTTCGACCCCGGGTACCCGCCCTCGATGAAGTGAATGCCGAACGCGTCGAGGACCTTGGCGATCTTCAACTTGTCCTCGACCGAGAGGGACAAGCCCTCGCTCTGCGTCCCGTCCCGCAGCGTCGTGTCGAAGAGGTGGATATTCATGACGTTCTCCGTCGGGCTCCGCGCCGACGGAATCTCGGAGCCTATGGGACTCGGGCCCGGATCTCCAGGGGATTCAAGGGATGGCGCGGGGGCCACACCTGAACGGAGGCTCAGGTCCAAGCGCTTCCTTTTGGGAGACCAGAGGCGGCGTGCCGCAGGAGCATCCGTTCAGTGCCGCCGCCTCACCCGCGGGACGCTCACGGCGTTCCCGGCTTGAGGGGCTCCGGCTGACAGCGAGCCGCGCAGCGACCGTCGACTTGGCAAACGAAGGCGCTCGGACAGGACACGCCCGCGCACGGATCTCCGCACTGTCGGGCCGCTCCGGAGAGGTTCGCGCAGCTGGCCATCGCGAGGCCGGCAACGAAGGCGACGAGGGCCGCGACCCTAGCTCGCATGCCGCATACCGTAGCGTCCAAGGACGACCCGTGCCAGTGTCGCAGTCGACGCGAGATGAGACCACCAGCGCCGGCGCCGCAGGCCGCGCCCAGCCGTGTCGTGCACCACGGGGAGGCCGTCGAGTGGCTGCGGGCGCGCGGGCGCCTCGACGGCTGCAGCGTCGTGACGTCGCTGCCCGACGTCTCGGAGGTGCCCGCGCTCGATCTCGCGGCGTGGACGCGCTGGTTCGAGGACACGGCGTTGCTCGTCATCGACGCCGTGCCGGACGGTGGGGTCGCCGTGTTCTTTCAGAGCGACATCAAGCGCGGCGGCGCGTGGATCGACAAGGGCGCGCTCGTCCAGCGCGCGGCGGAGCGCGCCGGCGCCGCGCTGCTCTTCCACAAGATCGTCTGTCGCAAGCCGCCGGGCGCCGTGACGTTCGGCCGCGCCGGCTACTCGCACCTCCTCGCCTACTCCCGCGGCGTGCGGCCGCGGCCGGAGCGAGCGACGGCGGACGTGGTCGCCGACGCTGGGTTCATGCCAGGCACCAAGGCCATGGGCGTGAACGCTTGCCTCGACGCGTGCCGCTTCGTGCTCCGTGAGACGACGACGAGGACCGTGATCGATCCGTTTTGCGGCTACGGCACGGTGCTGGCCGTCGCGAACGCGCTCGGCCTCGCCGCCGTCGGCGTCGATCTCTCGGCACGGATGTGTCGAAAAGCGCGCGCGCTGGCGCTGCCGGCGTCAGCGCTCTGAGCGGGGCTTCGTGATGTCGGCAGGCCGACCATAGACGGGGACGGACTTCTCGAGGTCGTCGGACTCGCCGCGCGCGAGCCGCGGGAGAGCCAGGGCGCCGATCGACAGCGCCGTGGGCCCCTCGATCGGGACGTGGCGCGCGCCCGAGCCGATGACCGAGGCGTAGCGCTCCGCGCCGTTCCCCGCGACGAGCGCCGCGGGGAGATCGGCGAGGCGCGCGACGAGCGCCTCCGGCGTCAGGCGCCAGGGCTCCCCGCCGGGATCCACGACGCCCGCCGAGTCGAGCGCGCACGCGACCGCGTACACCTCTCCCTTCCCCGCGTCGATGCACGGCACGACGAAACAGGCCGCCGATGGCGCGCAGGCGCGCGCGATGTCGGTCGCGAGGGCGTGCAGCGACGACACGAGGAGCAGAGGCTTGCCGGTCGCGAGCGCGAGGCCCTTGACGACGGCGAGCCCCACGCGCAGCCCCGTGAAGCTGCCCGGGCCGGCGCCGCAGGCGATGGCGTCGAGCCCGTCGGGGCGCAGGCCCGACGCTCGCAGGACCTCGTCGCAGAGCGTGAGCACGTGCGCAGAATGGCGCTCCGCCGTGGCCTCCGCGCGCGCCACGGGCGCGCCCGTGCCGTCGACGACGGCGACGCGCGCCGTCTGCGTCGACGTGTCGAGGCAAAGCAAGCGCACCGGGGGCGTCATCGCGGGAGCAGGTACCGCACGACGTCGTTGCGCAGCGCGAAGATCATGAGCGTCCCCACGATGACGAGGCCGACGTAGGAGGCGATCTCCCGCGCGCGCGGCGAGGGCGGCCGACGCTTGAAGAGCTCGAGCGTGAAGAAGACGAGCAGGCCGCCGTCGAGGATGGGGACGGGCAGGAAGTTGAGCAGCCCGAGGTTGATGCTGATGAGCGCCATGAGCCAAAGGTACTGATCGAAGCCCTGCTCGGCGGCCACGCCCGCGACATAGCCGATCATGATGGGCCCGCCCAATGTCGTGAGCGGCACGCGGCCGCGCACGATCTCGACGAAGCCGTGCGCCATCGCGAGGATGATCTGGCCCGTGCGCTCGATCGAGTGACCGACGGCGTAGCCGAAGCGGTTCGAGATCGGAACGGGCGCCTCGGTCTTCCACGCGAGGCGGTTGAGCGCGCCGAAGATGGGGTGAGGCGCCTGTTGGCGATAGGCGTCCATCTCCTCGCGCACCTCTTGGCGAAAGGTCGCCTCGTGGCGCAGCCCGCCCGGCGAGAGCCAGGTGATGCGAAACGTCCGCTCGGGCGCGGCCGCCAGGCGCTCGCGGAGCAGGTCCCAGTGCGGCAACGGCTCGCCGTCGAGCGCGAGGATCTGATCGCCGCGACGGATGCCGATGGCGTCGGCAGGGCTGCCGGGCTCGACGGAGTAAACGAAGAGCTCGGCCGAAACGATGCCGGTCTCGTAGTGGCGGTGGCCCGCGCCGTCGAACACGGGCACGGGAATGACGACGGCCGAGCCGGGCTGTTGCAACTCGACGTGCGCGAACGGCACGGCCGAGTAGCCGCCGCGCAGGAAGTTCAGCCGCAGGGGCGAGGCGCCCACGCGCTCGATGGCCTTCGCGAACTCGGTCCACGTCGCGACGGGCACGCCGTTGACGGCCGTCACGAAGTCGAAGGTCTTGAGGCCCGCCTGCGCCGCGGGCGAGCTCGGGTCGAGGACGCCGATCTCGGGCAGGTGGAACCGCGGCGAAACGCCGATCCAGCCGACGCGCTCCTTGAGCCGCAGCGTGCCGGCGCGATCGATGAGCACGGGCGTGACGTCGCGCTCCTCGGCCTCGGTGCCACGACGGATGCCGAAGCGCATCGTCTTGCCGGCGTTGTCGGCGATGACGCGCTCGAGCTCCTCCCAGTACCGCACGCGCTGCCCGTCGACGGTCTCCACCTTGTCGCCCGGGAGCAGCCCCGCCTGCGCCGCGGGCAGGTCGGGCAGGACAGTGCCGATCGTCGGCGGCAGCAGCGTGCGCTGGCCCGCGTAGTGGACGAAGTAGATGAGCAGCGGCAAGAGCAGGTTGAAGATCGGCCCCGCGATGACGATCGTGTAGCGTTGCCACAGCGGCTTGGCCGCGAGCGCGCGGCGCCGATCGACGGGGGGGATCGGCTCGGAGGGATCCTCGCCGAGCAGCCGCACGTAGCCGCCGAGCGGCACGAGCGAGAGCTGGTACTCGGTCTCGCCGCGCTGGAAGCCGAAAATGCGCGGCCCGAACCCGAGCGAGAAGCGCAGCACCTTGACGTCGAAGAACTTCGCGAAGACGAAGTGGCCGAGCTCGTGGACGAGGATCAGCACGCCCAGCAGCGCGACGACGGACGCCGCCCAAAAGAGCAGATTCACGCGCGCACCCTCCGCGTCATGACCGCTCCCTCATACCACTTCCCCGCCCGGATCCGGCGCGGCGCCTTCATAGGACGCGAGGGCGGCGGCTCGCGATTGCGCTTCGTCGGGCGGCAGCCGACCGTCCTTCCAGAGGGCGTCCTCGATGGCGGCCAGCAGCGGCACCGTCGTGGGCGCGCTCTCGGCCGAGATCCCGACGACCGGCCGCCCGCCGTCGACACGCGCGGCGCGCAGGAGGCCCTCGCGCTCCTCCTCGGGCACGAGGTCCATCTTATTGAGCACCATGAGGCGCGGCGTCTCGGCGAGGCCGAGGTCGGCCAGGATCGTCTCGACCGCGCTCGTCTGCTGCTCTCGGGCGGGATCCGCCGCGTCGACGACGTGCAAGAGCAGGTCGGCCTCGTCGAGCTCCTCGAGCGTCGCGCGGAAGGCCTGCGCGAGATCGCGCGGCAGATCCCGGATGAACCCGACGGTGTCGGCGATGATGATCTCGCGTTCGGTGGGGAAGCGCAGGCGGCGCGTCGTCGGGTCGAGCGTCGCGAAGAGCCTGTCCTCGGCGAGGACGTCGCTCTGCGTGAGCGTGTTGAGCAGCGTCGACTTGCCGGCGTTCGTATAGCCGACGATGGCCACGATGGGCATGCCGCGGCGCACGCGCGCCGCGCGGCGCCCCGCGCGCTGCTCCCCGAAGCGGTCGATCTCCTTCTCGAGGCGGTGAATGCGCTCGCGCGCGCGCCGGCGGTTCTCCTCGAGCTTCGTCTCGCCGGGACCGCGCCCGCCGATGCCGCCCGTCAGGCGGCTCATCATGGTGTTCTTCTCGTGCAGGCGGGGCAAGCGGTAACGGAGCTGCGCGAGCTCGACCTGCAGCTTGCCGTCGCGGCTCTTCGCGCGCTGCGCGAAGATGTCGAGGATCAACATCGTCCGGTCGATGACCTTGAGATCGGTGAAGTCGGCAATGGCATGGGCCTGGCCGGGCGTGAGGTCCGGATCGAAGATCAGCACGTTGGCGTCGACCTGCATGGCGCGGATGAGGATCTCCTCGAGCTTGCCGCGCCCGACGAGGTACTTCGGGTCCGCCTCGTGCCGGCGCTGCTCGAGCACGCCCATGACGCCCACGCCCGCCGTGGCACAAAGGTCTTTCAACTCGGGGACCCTGGTAGGGTCCCCGTGCCCCCCCGCGAAGGGCTCGCGCGGGCGAAGCCCTCGCTCGCCCACGCGATCAGCTCCCCGTCGCTTCCCGACATCGACGACGACGAGCAGCGCGCGATCGCGCGCGTCGGTCACGCGCGCCGCGGGAGCGACGCGCTCGAACTCTTCTTCCAGGGCCGCGACGAGCGCCGCGGCGTCGAGCGTGCTGCGGTGAAAAGGCTCCGTGGGCAAGATGCGCCAAGGCTCCGTGCGCTGTCCCGGCACGGGCGGCAGCAGGTGCGCCGCGTGGAGATCGGCGGGCCGCCCATCGGGCTGGACGCCGATGGCGGCCACGAGATCGAGGCGGAGCAGCGCGAGATCGACGAGGTCGTCGCGCGTAAGCGGCTCGTTGCGCAGGTGGGTGTGGACGAGCCGCAGACCGCGGAAGCGACCTCGGCCGGCGCGGATACGGCCGATCTCGGGGAGCGTCAGCTTCGAGGCGTCGCCCACGAAGACGTGCTCGATGTCGCCGCGGCGCCCGACGAGGAGCCCCACCTGGCGCTCGATCTCGCGCGACAACGCGCACAGGTACGCCGCGAGCTCGGGGGACGCGACCTCGGCGGGCTGCAGCCGCCGCCGGTACACGCGCTCGAGCGCGTGCATCTGGCTCGGCTTGAGGCCCGTCGTGTTTCCCGTGACGGTCTTCAGCGCGCTTGCTCCCCCGCGCCGGTTCGCGGTGCTTCCCGCGCTCCGGCGCGAGACCGTTCCTGCGCGCGGATGTACGCCGTCTCATCGGCGACGAGCTTGGCGTCCGCGGCCGCGACGGCGTCGCGCACTTGCCGGCGCTCGGCCGGCGTCATGGCCGTCCAGGAGCCCGCCGCGTAGCCGGCCGTCCAGAAGAACACGACGTCCCAGGCGAAGCGCGGGCAGATGAACACCGCCAGCGGCGTCGTCGTGAGGAAGCCGATGAGGAGCACCTTCGCGAACCAGACCTGTTTGCGCCCGTGGTGGCTCATGAAAGGTAAGCTCGACAGCTCGCCGCAGACGACCAAAACGACGAGCGGGAGCCCGAGCCACAGGCCCCCCGGCAACCGGCTGAAGAACACCGAGTTCGCGAAGCCGAGCAGCACGAACGACGCGACGTTGCGCGGCAGGCCCACCCATGCGAAGGGGACCGCCACGGGGCGAACGCTGTTGCGGGCCTGGCGAATCGTCGCCGCGAGCACGAGGACGGCCGCGAGCAGCAACCCAATTCCATCAGCGACCCCGGCGCTCACGCCGAGGCGCGTGGCCGACTGCGCGTAGAGGGTGTACACGACGAAGGCCGGCGCCAGGGCCTGCGCCACGAAGTCGGCCGCCGTGTCGAACTCGGAGCCGAAGCGGTTCCCCGAGTGCGTCAGGCGCGCGACGGCCCCGTCGAAGACGTCGGCGGCGTAGCCCGCGAGGAACGAGTAGGATGCCCACAGGGGCCGCCCCTTGATGCAAAAATAGATCCCCACGACTCCCGACAGCGCGTTGGCCGACGTGAACACGTCCTTGAGCCCGAACATGCGGCGCGCGCCGCGCGGGATCTCGCCGACTGCGCTCGCCGCAGCCCCCGGGCCGCGGTCGGTCGTGCTCGTCTGGCTCTCGTTGCTCTCCAGCGCCTTACCGGACCCGCGGGCCCGCTCCTCGTGTTCGCGCTACGTCTTGAGGTCGGCGTCGTCGGCCGGCGGCTTCTGCGCCGTGAGCGTCGCGATGGGGCCGCTGCCCGCGCTCGGCGACCCGCGCTCGTCGAGCAGCGCGAGCGCGACGGCCAGCGCCCGCTTCGTCTTCTCCGTCGTCTTCTCGTCCCCCCGGATGCGCTGGTACGCGCGCACCAGTTGATCCTCGTACTCGGCGACCTTCGCCTCGAGCGCGCCGAGGCGATCGCGGCTCTGCGCGAGCTTGACGTCGCGATCACCGAGCTCGGCGCGCGCGGCGTCGAGATCGGCCTCGAGGCCCGCGAGCCGTCGGTACGACTGCTCGAGCTCTTGCGCGCGCGCCGCGAGCTCGCCCTCGGCCCGCGCCGCGCGCGCGAGCGCGGCGTCGTACTCGGTGCGGTGCTTCTCGGCGAGCTCGGTCTTCTCCGTGAGGTGCCGGCGCTCGATCTCGGTCACGCGCGCGTGCTGCTCCTCGTCGCGCGCCTGCAGCTCGGAGCGCCGGCGGTTCTCCGCCGCCTCGTTCTCGGAGACGCGCCGCGCCTCGTGCTCGGAGACGTCGCGCTGGCGGCGATCCTCGGCGGCGGCCAGCTCCTCCTCGTGGCGGCGGCCGAGGCCCAGGATCTCGTTGCGGTGGTCCCGCTCCTTCTGCTCGGTGAGAGTCTCGTAGGCCTGCCGTTCGGAGGCGAGCTGGGCCGACTGCTCGTCGCGTAGGTTCGCCATGGCCTTCTCGTGCTCACGCTTGAGCTTGCTCACCTCGGCGGCCAGCCGGTCGCCCGACGTCGACTGCTCGTCGAGCAGCCGCCGCTGCAGCGTCTCCGTCTCCGCCTTGTGCGTCGCGTCCACGCGCGCGAGCTCGGCCTGGTGCGCGGAGTCCTTCGAGGCGTCGGCGAGCGCGCGCTCCTCCGTCAGCTTGGCGAGCTCGGCGCGCTGATGCTCCTCGAGCTCGACGACCTGCGTCTCCATCTCCGCCCGCAGGCGATCGATGTCCGTGCGGGCCCGCGCCTCGTCCTGGACGATCCGCTTCTTGAGCGTGTCCACCTCTTCGTGCGACTTGCGCAGCGCCTCGTGCGCGTCGTCGAGGCGCGCCTTGAGGCCCTTCTCGCGGTCGACCGATCGCTCGCGATCGAGGGCCAGCTCCGCGACCTTCTCGTTGGCCGCCACGAGGCTCTTCTCGAAGCCGAGGGTCTTCTCTTCGAGATCGCGGCGCCCACGATCGAGCTCGCGCACCTTGTCGCGATAGTCGAGGATCTCGCGCTCCTTCGCGTCCAGGCCGTCGCGAAGGTCGAGGATGTCCTTCTCCTTCTTGTTGATGATCTCGCGCAGCCCGAGGAACTCGCGCTCCTTGCTGAAGGTCGACGACTGCGTGAAGCGCTCGCGCGCCTCCTCGAGCTCGCGGCGTAGCGTCTGCCGCTCCCGTTCGAGCGAGTGGATACGCGCCTCGAGCTCGGCCGTCCGCGCCTCGAGCTCGCGCGTGCGCGCGTCATCGCGCGGGACGGGAATGCCAAGCGCGGCGTTGAGATCGCCGCCGGCGGCCGCGGCCCGCAGGCCGATCCCCACGTCCTCGAGCGATGGCGGCACGTCGGGCAGGTCGATGTGCTCGACCCCCCCGGCGTCGACGGCGGCGTAGGCGTCAGAGCCGGGCGCGGGTCCGAGCGCGCCGAGGTCGGGCCCCAACG
>DATKFB010000516.1:0-2425 GCA_035544435.1 Polyangia bacterium | reverse complement strand
CTCGGCGCCCTTTTCGCTCACGGCGCGCGCTCGAGATGCTCTCGAGATGCTGTGGCGATGAGCGCCGCTTCAGGGTGCGCGAGGTCGGAAGCGCCGACGCCCGAGCTCTCCGAGCCCGACCTCGAGGAGAACAGTCATCATCGACGCCGGCCAATCGCGTATCGATTAACATGAGCGGCTGCGTGGTCCCGCGCCGACTCTTAACCTCCTTGCTCTCGACGATCGCCCTGGCGTGCGCCGCGCCACGAGCGACGACCGGGCCCACCCCACACGGGCCGCTCAGCGAGGGAGCGAGCCCCGCGCCGATGGCCGGCAGGCCGGCGTTCGAGAACCACGGGGGCCTGTGGATGCCAGCGCAGATGCCGCTCAAGGCCGCGGAGCTGAGGCGGTTGGGGCTCGCCATCGATCCGGCGCTGCTGGCGGATCCGAGGTCCAGCTTGCTCGGGACCATCGTGAGCTTGAACGGGTGCTCGGCGTCGTTCGTCTCGAAGGACGGCCTGGTCGTCACCAATCATCACTGCGCCGTGGCCGCGCTGCAGAAGAACTCGACGCCTCGCGAGAACCTCCTCAAGACGGGCGTGCTGGCGAGGACGCGCGCCGCGGAGCGTTCGAGCGGGCCTTCTTCGCGCTTGAGCGTGCTCGCGAAGATGACCGAGGTCACCGAGCGCGTGCGCCCGCCGCTCGAAAGGGTCCCCGACGATCTCGCGCGGACCTTGGAGCTGGAACGGCTACAGAAAGAGCTCGTCGCCGCCTGCGAGCAGGGTCGCCCGAGCGTGCGTTGCGGCTTCGTGACCTCGTACGAAGGCCTCCGCTATTTCGTGGTCGAGACCCTCGAGATTCGCGACGTTCGCATCGTCTATGCACCCTCGGAGAGCGTCGGCGATTTCGGCGGCGAGATCGACAACTGGCGCTGGCCCAGGCAATGCGGCGACGTCGCGTTCTTCCGAGCCTACGTCGGCAAGGACGGCCTGCCCGCAGACTACGCGGAGAGGAACGTCCCGTACCAGCCGCCGGCCTTCCTGAAGCTGGCGAAGACGCCGCTCGCGGAGGGCGACCTGGTCATGGTCACGGGCTATCCGGGGCACACGTCGATGCTCGCGCCCGCCGTGGAGATGAAGCAAATCCAAACCGTCGTCTACCCCGAACAGCTCGCCATGTTCGACGCGTACCTCGCGCTCATCGAAAACCTCAGCAAGGATGATCCCGAGCTCGCGATCAAGGCGACGACGCGCCGCCGGAGCTTCGACAACTACCGCACCAAGCGCAAGGGCGAGCTCGATGGCATGCAGCGACAAGGGCTGCTCCACGAGAAGCTGGCCGAGCAGGAGCAGCTGCGGGCCTTCATCGCAGCCGATCCGGCGCGCGTCGCGCGCTACGGCACGGTCATCAGCGACATCGAAGCCGCTTTCGCCGAGCAGGAGAGGACGCGTGAGGCCGACACGGCGCTCGAGCGCGAGATGCTCCTGCCGCGCCTCCTGTTCGCGGCGTACCGCATCGCGCGCAGGGCCGACGAGCGACAGAAGCCCGACGCGGAGCGCGACCCCGGCTACCAAGAGCGCAACGTTCCGAAGCTGAGGGACGAGCTGAAATCGCTGTCCGCGAGCTACAACCCGAGGCTCGACCGCGCCTTCTTGAAGCTCGCCATGCAGCGCGATCGGGTGCGCGCGCCCAACCACCGCACCCCGGCGCTCGAGCTCATCGCCGGCAAGAATCCGACCGACGCCGCCATCGACGCGGCGATCACCAAGCTCTATGGGGGGAGCAAGCTGGGCGACGAGAAGGCGCGCCTCGAGCTGTTCGACGGGGCCACGCCCGCGACGCTCGCGCGGCACGCGGATCCCATCGTGCGGCTCATGACCAAGCTGTATCCCCACCTGCGTGCCGTCGAGGACCGCCGCAAGCGCTTCGACGGCAAGCTGCTGCTCTTGAAGCCGCGCTACCTCGAGGCCTTGCTCGCCTTCAAGGGCGGAGCGGTGGCGCCTGACGCCAACGGCACGCTGCGCGTCGCGTATGGCACCGTCAAAAAGGCGCCGAGAGGGGAGCCGGGCGACGACATCGGCGCCTTCACGAGCCTCTCGTCGATGGTCGCCAAGAGCACCGGCAAGGAGCCGTTCGACACGCCGCAAGAGCTGCTCGCGGCCGCCCGCGAGGGGCCCCGTTCGCGCTTCGTCGAGAAGTCGCTCGGCGACGTGCCGGTGAATTTCTTGAGCGACCTACAGATCACGAACGGCAACTCGGGCTCGGCCACGTTGAACGCCAAGGGCGAGCTCGTGGGACTGGCCTTCGACGGCACCTACCAATCGGTCGCCTCGGATTGGGTGTTCAGCCCGACGACGCGCACCATTCACGTCGACCTGCGCTACGTGCTGTTCCTTCTCCGAGAGGTCGAGCACGCGGATTCCCTGCTCGACGAGCTCGGCGCCAC
>DATKFB010000515.1:0-4611 GCA_035544435.1 Polyangia bacterium | reverse complement strand
GGCGGCGCTCCTGCGCGCCGTGAGCAGCCTCGCCGACGCGTCCGACCTGGCGGCCGCCGCGCCCGCGGGCGCTTCGGCCATCGAGCGCGCCCTGACCGCGATCGTGCGTTGGGCGGCGGGTGTCACGCGCGGCGACGATGGCGTCGTGGCCGGGGCCCTCATCGACATGGGCGAGGCCATGGCGGCGGCGGGAGGGGAGGGCGCGGCGGCGGCGGTGCCGTTGCTCGCGCGCGCGTCGGCGCGTGCGCGGCTCGCGGGCCGCGACGTCACCGAGACCCTGCACAGGCGAATTTGGCGCGTCTCGCACGCGCCGTCCGTCGCGACTCTCATCTCCGACCTGCCGGTGACGGCGGGCGAGGGCTGGCCCTCGGATCGACCCGACCCGCGCCGCGCCCGCGCCACGAAGGTGGGCGGCGGGCTCGGGCTCGCGCTCGATCTCGAGGCGGCCCTAGACGCCGAGCGCCGTGGCGCGCTCGGGGGCGCGCTCGGCGGCTACGCGCGCGTCATCGCCGTCGCGCCCGATCACCTCGAGGCCTGGGAGGGCATCCGGCGCGTCGCGCGCGCGGGCGACGACCCGCTCGGCGAGGCGCGCGCTCTGTGTCGGCTCGGCGCGCTCGCGCGCGGACCGTCGCTCGCGGGCGCGCTCTACAGTCAGGCCGCGCGCCTCTTCGAGCAAGTGGGGCGCTGGGAGGACGCGCTCGCGCTGTGGGGACACGCGGTCGAAGCCGTGCCCGACGACGCGGCGGCCTTCGACCGGCTGCACGCGCTGCTCGTCGGCGATCTGGAGGCGCCGGGACGGGTCGAGGCTCTCGAGCGCGTACTGACCCATCGCCTTGCCGCGGCGCCACTCGCCGACGACGAGCGGGTGGGTCTTTTGCTCGAGCGGGCCTTGCACCGGCTCGAGCGGCTGGGCGACGCGGAGGCGGCGCGCCAAGACTTCAAGCGAATCTTGAACATCGACGCGCGCCACGTCGAATCTTTGTGGCGTCTGGCGCGCATCGCGAGCGAAGCGGGCGAGCCGGCCGCGGCCGCGGCGTTTTTGTCTCGCTTCGTCGAGGCCGCACCCGACGATCCGCGCGCCGACGACGCGCGCATGGACCTGGCGTCGGCCTACGAAGCGACGCACGACCGCGCCCGCGCTATCGAGACCCTGCGCCGGGCGGCCGCGCTCCGGCCGGGCGATCCCGTCCCGCTCGAGCGTCTCGTCGACCTCCACACGCGCCTCGGCGAGTGGCGCAGCGCCGTCGAGATCTTGCGTGACTGGGAGGAGCATCAGGCAAACCCCCGCGACCGCGCAGCGCTCCAGCTCCGCATCGGCACGTTGCTGCGCGACGTGGGCCGCGACGCCACGGGGGCGGCCTTGGCGTTCCGGCGCGCCGCCGAGCTCGATCCGCTCGGCGCCGCCGGCCGCGAGCTCGTGGCGCTGCACGACGCCCAGAACGACAGCCGCGGCGCCGTGCTGACGCTCGAGCGGGAGATCACCGACCTGCGCGCCGCGGTATCTCGCGAGCCGCTCGACGCCGCCCGGCTCGCGCGCCTCGAGGAGTTCCTCACGGAGCTCGGCCGGCGCGCGGCTTCGCCCGTCGTCGCCGCCGCGCACGCGGCGGTTATCGAGGTGCAGGGCTTGCTCGAGGACAACGGGGAGGCGCCCGAACGCGGGCGCGGCGCAGCGGCGGCGGCGCGCCCGCTCGCGCTGCGTCTCGGTGAAGGCGGCAGCTCCTTTTGGTCCCGGCTCGCCTATCCCGGGGCCCTCGGCTTTCGTGCCGAGATCTGGCCGAACCTCGTCGAGTCAGCGGTCGCGCTCTTCCCGCCGACGGCGAAGGCGCCGCCGGGGCGCGCACGGCGGCTCGACCCCGCCACCGAGCCGCGGCTGGCCTGGGTCTTCGCGACGGCGGCGGCCTGCGGCCTCGGGGGATTGCGCCTCTATCTCTCCCCGGCGGTCCCCGACGCGAACCCGGCGCTCATCATCGAGGAGCCGGAGCCGGCGCTCGTCGTGGGCATGGCGGCGCTCGAGCCCAAGGCCGCGACGCGGTTCTTCGTGGGGCGCGCGCTCGGCATGCTGCGGGCCCGCGCGGCCGTCATCGATCGCGTCGACCCGTCCGCGCTGGCGGCGCTGTTCGCCTGCGCCGCGCTCACGGCCGGCGCCGGCCTGCCGACCGGTCTGCCGCGGCCCGACGACGTCACCGAACGGATCGTCGGCAAGACGATGAGCAGGCGCGATCGCAAGGCGCTCGTCTTGCAGTCGTCGCGGTTCGGCTTCGAGAGCATCGATCCCGCGCGCTGGGGCCACGCCGTGCGACGCACGGCCGACAGGCTGGGGCTCGTGCTCGCTGGCGACGTCGCGGCGGCGGCGCGTGCGGCGGCCCGGACCGATCCCGCGCGCTGGAAGAGCGCCGTGCGCAAGACGGCCGATCGCCTCGCGACGATGCTTTCCGGCGACGGCGCCGCGGCCGCGCCCCAAGAGGCCGCGCCGCTCGGGGCGCTCGAGGAGCTGCGCGGCAGCGCGCGCTCTCTCGACCTCTTGCGCTTTGCGCTCGGCGACGTTTATCCGGCGCTGCGGCGCGAGGCCGAGGACGAAGGCGAAGGGAGGCGCTGATGGCCGAGCGCCGGGACGGCAAAGGTAGCCGAGCGCCGCCGGGCGGGCGCGGCGCGCCCGCCGACGAGCCAGTCTCCTCCGACGACACGACCGTCATGCCCGGGTTCGTGGACGCGGACGTGGACGCCACGGGGCCCGCTCCGGCCGAGCCTCCCATCGTCGCCGACGCCGAGGACGTCGAGGTGTTCGTGTCGAGCCTCTCTCGCGCGCACTCCTCTGGCGCCTACGCCTCGCTCGTGGCCGACGGGGAGCGCGGCGACGCGGGTCCGCCGCCGGACGACGAGCTTCCCGCGGCCCTCTTCCCCGCGCTGCCCGAGATGTCGGCGGGCATCTGGCAGGCCGGGCTGCGCGCACTCGTCACCGTGCCGGAGGTCGTCGAGCCGCCGTGGTCCGACGAGGAGTACTGGCGGGACCTCGGCGCTCTCTTCATCGACGAGCTCGCCCTCGTCCGCGGCGCGCCCCAGGCGGGGCCTGAGGTGAACGAGCACGCGAAGCAGGTCGAGCTCACGATGTCCGCGGCGCGCGTCGCCGAACGACTCGGCGACGGCGAGATGGCGTTGCGGCTCGTCGATGACGCGCTGGCGACGGCGCCCGACGCGCCCGAGGTCCAGCGCGCGCGCGCCAGGCTGCTCGAGGCCGCGGGCGACGTCGAAGGCGCGCACGAGGCTTGGCGCGGGCTCGCGGCGTACATCACCGACGCCGACGAGCGCGACGTGTACGTGGCCCTCGACGGTGAGTGGATTTTCGCACGGCGGGCCACTGGGCGCGACGCCGAGGCCGAAGCGGCGCTGGCCGCCATCCCGGAGGGCGCCGCGCGCGCACTGGCTGAAGCCGAGTTGGCGCTCCGTAGCGGCGCGCCGGTCGAGGCCGCGCGGGCGCTCGAGCAGGCGGCCTTCGGGACCGGCGAGGTCGTGGGCGCCGCGTTGCTCGAGGCCGCGGCGTGTTTCCACGAGGTGAGCGGCGACGCCGCGGCCGCCGCCGAGCAGCGCTTTGTAGCGGCGCGCATGGACGCGGGTGGCGCGGCGCCGCCGCTCGGGCGGCTGCGCGATGTCGCGCGCCGCGACCCCGCCGAGATCGAGGCGGCGCTCGCGGAGCTTCGGCGCGAGCTCGGCCCGTCGGCGCTGGGGGACGCGGTCGCGCGCTGGGCGGCGACCATGGCGCGCGCGCGCGGCGACGGGGAGGGCGCCCTCGCGATCCTCGCGAGCGCCGCCGGGCCGCGGCCCTCGGCGGCGCTGCTACGCGATCGCCTCGATTTCGGCTTCGAGCTGGGCGCGCCGCTCGACGAGAACACGCTCGCGTTGGCGCGCGCGCACGCGTCGTCCCCCGCCGGGGCGGCGAGCCTGGCCGCCGCGGTGGCGTCGGCGTTCGCGAAGAGGGGCGCCTTCTCGGATGCGCTCGACCAGCTGCGCGACGCTATCAGCGGCGCGCCCGACGCGCTGCCCCTCGGGTTCATCGCGGAGGATCTCGCGCGCGCGAGCGACGATCCCGCCGTTCTCATCCCCGCGCTCGAGCTGTGGCTCCGCGTCGATCCGGCGCGGCGCGCTGCGGCCGCGCTGGCGCTCGCGGACGCCTTCGATGCGCGCGGCCGCGCTGATGGTGACGCGGGCGCGGCCCTGGCGGCGCGCGCGGCCCTGCAGACGGCCATGGAGGCCGCGCCCGGGTCGGCGGTGTTTTGGGTCACGGCGGCGCGCGACGCCCGCGCGGGTCGAGTCGCCGACGCGGCGGCGGCGCTGAAATACGGCGCCGAACAGTGGGCGGGCAGTCGGCTGGGCGCGCCGCTCACGGAGCGTGCGGCCGAGCTCGCCTCGCTGGTCTCGGCCGACGCGGCCCTCGACGAATTACAGGGTCTCTCGACGGCGGGGCCCGGAGAGCTCGAGCGCCTGCTCACGATCGCGCGCGGCGTGGCGCGCGCAGGATCATCGGCCGACCGCCTGGCCTGGCTCACGGACCAGGTGGACGTCTTCACCGACGTGGAGACGCGCGCCTGGTGGTGGATCCGCCGCGCTCAGTCGCTC
>DATKFB010000514.1:0-2764 GCA_035544435.1 Polyangia bacterium | reverse complement strand
GGCCCGAGACGTCCTTCCAGAGCGAGACGTCCTTGGCGCCGAGCGCGCGTCCGAGCAGCGTCGCCGTCAGGTCCGAGCCGCCGCGCCCGAGCGTCGCCACCGAGACGTCGCTGGTCTTGGCGTCTGGCTTGGTGCCGTGCGCAGCCTCGTCGGGCCCCGCGACGCCGATGAAGCCGGGCACGACGGGCACGACGCCGGCCTCGGCGAGGGGCCGCAGCACCTTGCGCGCCGCCAGATCGGTGAGGGCGAGGTTGGGCGACGCGCCGCCGAAGGGCCCGTCCGTGAAGATGACCTCGAGCGCGTCGACGTAGCGCGCGCGCCCCACGGTCGCCGCGTAGGTCGCCACGAAGATCTGCGCCGAGAGCCGCTCACCACGCGCCGCGATGAAGTCGCTCGTGCGCGCCGTGAGCTCCTTGAGCACGACGAGGCTCGAGAGCAGGCGGGAGAGCTCGTCAAGCGACGCCTCGATCTCGGCAACGACCGCCGCCGCCGCGCTCTCGCTGCCCACGGCGACGCGCGCGATGTCGCGGTAGCGCGTGCGCAGCGCCTCGGTGTCGCGCTCGAGGCCCTCCTGCTCCCCGGCGGCGGCGCGCCGCGCGAGGCCCAGCAGCACGTCGGTCACGCCGGCGGGCGCCGACACGACGACGACGCACGGCGCGCCTCGCCCTTTGATGATTTGCGCGGCGTGGCGATAGGCCGCCGCGTCGGCGAGCGACGCGCCGCCGAACTTGTGCACCTCGAGGGCGGCGTTGGCGTTCGATTTCCGGAGAGCCTTGCTGGGAGACTTCATGGTCATTTAGCGGCCGGAAAATGTATCACGGGTGGTCCTGACCAGGCAGGGGCGGTACATTGGGCGTGCATGTCACGCCCGATATCGCCCTCGACCTTCCGCTGCATCGCTGGTTGCCACGGCGCGTATCCCCTCGACGAGATCATCTACAAATGTCCCAAGTGCGGCGACCTCCTCGAGGTCGTCCACGATCTTGAGACGCTGAAGAGGCGCAGCGCGGCCGCCTGGATCAAGCTCTTCGACGAGCGCTACCTGCGCACGCAGTGGCCCTACGGCTCGGGCGTCTGGGGCAAGAAGGAGTGGGTCCAACCGCACGTCGACGACGAGAACGTCGTCTCGATGCTCGAGGGCGGCACGAACCTGCTCTGGGCCGATCGCTACGGCAAGCAGCTCGGCCTCGCCGACCTGTGGATCAAGCAGTGCGGCGTTTCGCATACGGGGTCCTTCAAGGATCTGGGCATGACGGTCCTCGTCTCGACGGTCAAGCAGATGATCTCCGAGGGCAAGAACGTCCACGCCGTCGCCTGCGCCTCGACGGGCGACACCTCGGCGGCGCTCGCGGCCTATGCAGCGGCGGCCGGCATCCACGCCATGGTCATCCTGCCGCGCGGCAAGGTCTCGACGGCGCAGCTCGTGCAGCCGCTCGCCAACGGCGCGACCGTGCTCGCCATCGACGGCGACTTCGACGCCTGCATGGAGATCGTCAAGCGCCTCGCCGAGGAAGAGGGCGTCTACCTCGCGAACAGCATGAACAGCCTGCGCGTCGAGGGCCAGAAGACGGTCTCGATCGAGATGGTCCAGCAGTTCGACTGGGAGGTGCCCGACTGGGTCATCATCCCGGGCGGCAACCTCGGCAACGTGAGCGCCCTCGGCGCCGGCTTCTCGATGATGAAGGAGCTCGGCCTCATCCAGAAGTTGCCGCGCATCTGCGTCGCGCAGGCCGAGGCGGCCAACCCGCTCTACCAAGCGTACAAGGCCGGGTGGGACAAGTTCAAGGCCGTGACCGCCAAGCCCACGCTCGCGTCGGCCATCCAGATCGGCAACCCCGTGAGCGTGCGCAAGGCCGTCAAGACGCTGCAGACGTTCAACGGCGTCGTCGAGCAGGCGTCGGAGGCCGAGCTGTCGGACGCCGCGGCGCGCGCCGATCGCACGGGCCTCTTCAACTGCCCCCACACGGGCGTGGCGCTCGCGGCGCTCGAGAAGCTCGTGGCGCGCGGCGAGATTGGCCGGAGCGAGCGCACTGTCGTCGTGAGCACCGCCAACGGCCTCAAGTTCACCGACTTCAAGGTCCAGTATCACGAGAGGAAGCTGGCCGCGGTCCCCGATCCGAAGTACGCGAACGCGCCCCAGCTGCTGCCCAACGACTACGTCGCCGTGCGCGATGCCGTGAGGCGCGAGCTCAAGACCTAAGCTCCGCGCGCCTCAGCGCGCCGTCGCGAGATCTTCCGCGTCGGCCGCGCTCGAGGGCGGCCGGATGCCGAGCAGTGACGCCGCCGTTCGGGTGAACGCGGCGGCGGGCACGGGCGCTTCGCGCGTCGCGCCCGCCTTCACGCTTCCGGGCGCGCGCACGAGGAGCGGCACGGCACGATCGTAAAGGTAGGGCGAGCCGTGGCTCGTGCCGAAGCCGGGGACGAGGTCCGCCTCGAAGAACGCGCCCGGCGCGACGACGAGGTAGAGGTCACCGGGGCCGCCCGGATCGATGGCGCGGCAGACCAGCTCGTTGAGCGACGCGCCGTCGGTGGGGCAGCCCTGCGGCTGCAAGCGCGTGTCCTCGACGTCGCGCACGCCGAGCGGGCGCAGCGCCGTCCGTGCCGCGCGGATCATGCGAGCACGCTCAGGCGCCGCGAGCGCGCGCCCTCGCGGCGTCAGATAGATGAGCGGCTCGGCGAACCCGCGGACCCAAGGTCCGGGCCCGAGCTCAGCCATGATGGCCTCCTCGAGCGCCGTGACGAGCGTCGTCGGCGACAGGCGTCG
>DATKFB010000513.1:0-3100 GCA_035544435.1 Polyangia bacterium | reverse complement strand
ACGTAGATCTGGCGCGGGCTGCTTTTCGTGGGGAGGGTGGAGAGGAGCTTGGGGCTCTGGACGTCGGTGACGTCGACCATCTCTAGACCGCGCTTCGAGCTCAGGATGTAGAGGGTATTGCCGACGAGCTTGTAGATGTCGGCCTCCTGGACCGACCTCGGGCCGGGGATCGTCGCGTTGGGCGAGTTGAAGGTAGCCGGCCGGGCGCTCCCGCCTGTCGATCCCGCCGGCGCGGCGCCCCCGGTGTAACCGGGGCCAGCGCCCTGGAAGACCGACGGCTCGTTCGCCCCCGCCGAGCAAGCGAGCGGAATCAGAACCGCCGCCGAAAGAGCCCAATTATTCAGGTTAGTCCGCATGCCCGGGGTGGAAAGCAAGGTGCGCGCCAGAACGACCCGCGTCGGCCGTGGGTTCCACCAGGCCCGCCCGCCGGGGAACCCGCCGCAGCGACAAGCTTGTCGCGATCCGGTCGCGGACAAACCGAGGACGCAGTCCATCGCCCAGGCTACCATCGCGCGCGCCGGCCAGGAACGCGTCGAGCGCCTGCCGCGACCACATGTACGTTCCCGTTTCCCCGCGTCGGCCGATCGGCACGAGCCGTCCCTCGAAAAGCGCTTTCCGGATCGCGACCGCGCTCTTGAACCCGCAGTAGCGCGAGGCCTCGGTGGTCGTCATCGGCGCCTCGATCGCGTCGGCGCGCCGCGCAACTCCCGATCGTCCGGGCTCCTCGCGTTCGATGGCGCGCATTTCCTCCCTGACGGCGTCGCGGATCACGTCGCGGAGGAGCGCTTCCAGACTAACTGTTAAGCTCGCGCTCATCGCATCGACTCCGACTTCCCTCGGCGCGACGTCTCCCGACGGCGGCGCCCTCGCCGGCCGCCGTGCTTGGGTTCGCGTATTTCGTCGCCCGCGGCCTGCCTGCAGTCTGGGTACCGCGTGCACGACCAGAAGGCGCCGCGCAGACCGTGTCGGCGTCGGAGGAAGCCCGTGCATCCCGGCGCCGCGCAAGCGCGAGCACCCGGGACCTTGAGCGCACCCGAGGCACGCCCGCCTTCGATGAGACCGCGCACCTGCCTCGTGACGGTCTCCAGGAACGCGCTCAGGGAAAGCTGCGACTCGGCGATCCGGCGCATCGCCGCCTCCCACAGGGCGGTCATGTCGGGCCGTGTAGCGATCTCGGGAAGCATCGCGATGAGCGCGCTGCCGAGCGGGGTCGAGACGATCTGCCGGCCGCGCCTCTCGATGAACCGGCGTTCGAAGAGCATCTCGATGATATCCGCCTGCGTGGCGGGTGTCCGATCCCGTCGGTCTCTCGGAGGCGCTGCTTGATCTTCGGGTCGTCGACGAAGCGCGAGATGCCCGTCATCGCCTCGAGCAGTGTCGCGTCTGTAAACCGTTTCGGCGGCTTCGTCTTCCCCTCGGCGACCGAGGCTTCCTGGCAGACGATCGGTTCACCGTCGCGCAGGAACGGAAGCGATTGGTCGCCAGCAGCCGCGTCCGGCTGGTCATCGTCCTTGACCTGCTCTACCGGCGGCGTCACCGAAAGAAGTCGGCGCCATCCCTCGGCGAGTGTCTGGCGGCCCAACACGCGAAAGCGTTCGCCGTCAATGTCGAGCTCTATCCGCGTCTCGTTGAACTCGAGCGACGGCAAGAACTGCGCGACGTACCTCCGAGCCACGAGGTCGTAGACCTTGCGCTCGGCGGCCGAGAGCGGCGCGTCCGGAGCGCCTATGATCGTCGGAATGATGGCGTGATGGGCGGTGACCTTCTTGTCGTTCCAGGCCCGCGATCTCCGGGAGCGGTCCGCGGTCGAGACGACGGGCGCGAGCTCGGAGAGGTTCGTGGCCACGGCGGCGAGGACGGCCGTCGCGTGGTCGAGATGGCCCTCCGGCAGATAGGAGCAGTCCGACCGCGGGTATGTGAGCAGGCGATGGGTTTCATACAACGCCTGGCAAGCGTCGAGCGTCTGCCTGGCCGTGAGACCGAGACGCTTCGCGGCGTCCATCTGGAGGTCCGGGAGGGAGTACGGCAGGGGCGGCGCCTCGATCTTCTTCTCGCGGGTGCAGCGGACCACCGACCCACGTTGGCGGCCGATTTTCACCTTCAGGCCGAGCGCATGCTCGCGACTGACGAGCCGGCGGTCGCCGTCGACCAAGGGCGCCGCCGCGTTCCTCGGTGGCTGCCAAGTCGCCCCGAACGTCGCGCCATCGCAGCCGACGACCGCCGTCACGACGAAATACGTGGTCGGCTGGAACGTCTCGATCTCCGCGTCTCGGCGCACGACCAGGCCGAGGAGCGGCGTCTGCACTCTGCCGACTGACAGAACCCCATCGTAGCCGCCCGCGCGACCGAGGGCAGTGTAGAGGCGCGTGAGGTTGATGCCGAAGAGCCAGTCAGCGCGCTGTCGCGCGAGCGCGGCCTCGTAGAGCCCGCGGAACTTGGCGTTACTCTGCAGAGCGGCCAGTGCGCTGCGCACCGCCGGCGGGCTCAGGTCTGAGATGAGAACGCGATCGACCGGACCACGGTATCCGAGATACTCGAGCACTTCGTCGACGAGGAGCTGGCCTTCGCGATCCGGATCCCCCGCGTGAATGACACGCGCCGCCCGCGGGAGCAGCGCCTTTATCGTCTTGAGGAGGTCGGGCGCCGTTGGAACGAGAGCCCAGCGGTCGGGGACGATCGGCAGATCCTCCGCGCGCCATTCCTTGAAACGAGGGTCGTAGGCGTCCGGCGACGCGAGCTCGAGAATGTGGCCCGTGCACCACGCGACGACGTCGTCGGCGCCGCATTCGATGTACCCGTCGCGGCGCGCGCGAGGGCCGGGGAGAGCCTCGGCGATCGCGCGCGCCAGCGATGGCTTCTCGGCCAAGAAGAGGCGAAAGGGACGCATCCGTGACCTCCATTCGAGCGGCGGCGCACCGCTCGACGCCTCACATCCCGTGATCGAGCGCCTTGCTCTGTCGGCGCACGCGAGGTTCGATGGTCTTCTCCGGCGCTCGCTCCAGCACCTGGAACTGGCGGCCGTCGATCGTCGACCGGCGGAGCTCCTGGCCGTCGGCATGTGTGAGCGTGCGGTGCCGAAGCGCGCCGTTGATGGCGATGA
>DATKFB010000512.1:0-6373 GCA_035544435.1 Polyangia bacterium | reverse complement strand
CTTGTCGACGGCGTTGTGGCGGCCGACGTCCTCGCGCACGAGGAGCCGCGTGCCGTCTGCCTCGAAGAGGCCGACGGCGTGAAGCCCGCCCGTCGCGGCGAACACGGGTTGGGCCGCGCGAACGGCCGCGGGGAAGCCCAGCAAGACAGAGAGCGGCACGCGCGTCTCGTCGGCGAGCGCGGGAATGCGGCGCCTCACGGCCGCGATGCTCTCCTTGCCGCAGAGCCCGCAGGCCGCCGTCGCGCGCAGCAAGCGTCGCGCGGCCGAAACGTCGAGCCGGCTGCCCGGCGCCGCCACGACCTCGACGACGTTCTGCCGATCGCGCCCCGCGCCGCCGCCCTGCCGGAGCGCCGCGATCTGCGCGAGCGACGAGATGACGCCCTCGGTGAAGAGCAGCCCGGCCGCCAGATCGAGATCGTCGCCGGGCGTCCGCATCGTGACCATGAGGGTTTCACCGCCCACGCGGAGCTCGAGCGGCTCCTCGGCGACCACGAAGTCTCGCTCGGCCGCGACGACCGCCGACTGGTCGGCCCGCCCGCGACGCTCGACGGTCCTCTCCACGGCCTGAACGCTGGCCTCCGACCAGAGGGGCAAGGCACGCGGGCCCGGCGGATGCGACATGCGCCCATCCTAAACATCGATCCCGCCCCCTGCCATCGCCCGCGGCCGGTGTTACGTTCTTCGGCGCGGCGAGACGCCAGGCCGGGAGGCTTCCGTGGCTGAGCATTCCAACGACGACACCAGCGCGCCCGGACGAGCCGACGAAGGACCCGAAGCGCGCGACGCGCACCTCGCGCGTGGTGTCCCAGGCGCCGAGCCGCCCGTCGAGATGACGGCGAAGGCGGGGAAGCGCCACCTCAGCGCGGCCGGATTGACCTCGATCTGGGAGACGGTTCACCGCGGCGCCCGCGAGATGGGACCGACGCGCAGCGTGCGAACGTTGTTGAAGCTCAACCAGAAGGACGGCTTCGACTGCCCGAGCTGCGCGTGGCCCGATCCGGACGACGCGCGCAAGACGGCCGAGTTTTGCGAGAACGGCGCCAAAGCGGTCGCGAGCGAGGCAACGCGGGCCCGCGTGACGCCGGACTTCTTCGTGAAGCATTCGATCGCGGAGCTGCTCGAAAAGAGCGATCTGTGGCTGGAACGCCAGGGGCGCCTCACGCATCCCGTCGTGCGACGCCCTGGCTCCGATCGCTACGAGGAGATCTCCTGGCCGGAGGCCTTCGCGCTCGTCGGGCGCGAGCTCAACGAGCTCGCCTCGCCCGACGAGGCGGTCTTCTACACGTCGGGGCGCGCCAGCAACGAGGCCGCCTTTCTCTACGGGCTCTTCGCGCGGCAGCTCGGGACCAACAACCTGCCCGATTGCTCGAACATGTGTCACGAGTCGAGCGGCCTCGGCCTGACCGAGGCCATCGGCATCGGGAAGGCCACGGTGACGATCGAGGACTTCTCCTACGCCGACAGCATCTTCGTCATCGGCCAGAACCCGGGCACCTGTCACCCGCGCATGCTGACCGAGCTGCAGAAGGCGGCGCGCAACGACTGCAAGATCGTGAGCGTCAACCCGCTGCGCGAGACCGGAATGCTGCGCTTCAAGAACCCGCAAGAGCCCCTCGGTCTGCTCGGCCGCGGGACGCCCATCGCGTCCCTCTTCCTGCCCGTGCGGGTCAACGGCGACGTGGCGCTTTTCAAGGGCATCATGAAGGAGATGCTCGAGCGCGACCGCGCGGCGGGCGGCGGGCTCCTGGCGCGTGACTTCATCGCACATCAGACCGAGGGCTTCGAGGCGCTCGTCGCCGATCTCGACGCCATGGCCTGGGAGCGGATCGTCGCGGCGTCGGGCGTCGCGCGGGAGGCACTCGCCGCGGCGGCCGAGATCGCGCTCGCCTCCGAGCGCATGATCTGCTGCTGGGCCATGGGCATCACCCAGCACGCCAACGGCGTCGCGAACGTGCAGAGCATCGTGAACTTCGCCTTGTTGCGCGGGCAGATCGGCCGGCGCGGCGCCGGGCTCTGCCCCGTGCGCGGGCACAGCAACGTGCAGGGCGATCGCACCGTCGGCATCTGGGAGAAGATGAGCGACGCCTTCCTGGAGGCGCTCGGCAAGGAGTTCCGCTTCAAGCCCCCGCCCAAGCACGGGCTCGACACCGTCAAGGCAATCCCCGCGATGCACGAGGGGCGCGTCAAGGTGTTCGTCGGCCTGGGCGGGAATTTCCTGTCCGCGACGCCGGACACGCACTACACGTCTGAGGCCCTGAGCCGCTGCCGGCTCACCGTGCAGATCTCGACGAAGCTCAACCGCGGCCACCTCGTGACGGGCGCGCAGTCGCTCATCCTGCCCTGCCTCGGACGCACGGAGCGCGACGTCCAGGCGTCGGGCGAGCAGTTCGTCACCGTCGAGAACACGACAGGCGTCGTCCACGCGTCCCGCGGCGTGTTGCCGCCTGCCTCTGAGCACCTGCGCAGCGAGACCGCCATCGTCGCGGGCATGGCTCTGGCGGCGCTGGGATCGAGGACGACGGTGGACTGGCAGGGTCTCGCCGACGACTACGACCGGATCCGCGAGCACATCGAGCACGTCGTCCCGGGCTTCGCCCAGTACAACCGTCGCGCCCGGGAGCCGGGTGGCTTCTACCTGCCCAACGGGCCGCGCGACGGGACGTTCCCGACGCCGTCGGGGCGCGCCAGATTCACCGTGCACCCCATCCCCGAGCACGCGCTCGGCGACGGGAGGATGCTGCTCACGACGTTGCGCAGCCACGACCAGTTCAACACGACGATCTACGGCGAGGACGACCGCTACCGCGGCATCTTCGGCGGCCGGCGCGTCGTGTTCCTCAACGCCGACGACATGCGCGAGCGCGGCATCGAAGCCGGCGAGCCCGTCGACGTCGTGAGCCACCACGCCTCCGAGCGGCGTCGCGCCGAAGCCTTCAAGGCCGTCCCCTACCCCATCCCGCGCGGCTGCGCCGCCGCCTATTACCCCGAAACCAACGTCCTCGTCCCCGTGACGAGCGTGGCCGCCGGCAGCAACCAGCCTACGTCCAAGTCCATCGTGATCACGCTTGAGCGCCGGCCACGGGCCTGAGTCAGCCGCCCACACTCCGCTCCGTGTGCTCTTTCCCGTCGAAGCGCAGCATCTTCTGCTTGCCGTCGACGACGGTCACGAGGTTCACGGGGCGGCGCCAGACGCGCACGAGCGCAGTGAGCGTGTCACGCGCGTGGTCGACCTGGAGGTCGGTGCCCTCGTGGCGGTGCCGGATAAGGAGCTCGCCGCGGTTGTCGTGGTTCGAGTCCTCGACGAAGATGAAGGGGTCGCCGAAGTTCGTGAGCGAAAAGAGGATCTTGTGCTTGATCTTCTCGAACTCGCGCGAGTCGATCTCGTAGTTGCCGCTGCGCTCGTTGAGCGAGAACGAGAAGAACTTGTTGCGCTCGCAGAAGTCGGCCGTGAAGAACTCGTCGATGAAGGTGACGTCGTTGTAGAGCTTGCGCACCTCGAAGATCTTCTTGCGCCCGAGGCCCACGCGCTTGTCCCAGACCCGCCGCTCGTCGAGGTTCTGGCAGTCGTTCCACTCGCGCCCGAAGCGCCCCTTGTCCCAGCGCTCCTCGACGTCGCGCAGCAGCTCGATGCCGACCTTGTACGGGTTGAACTGCCCGGGCGCCGTCGCGAGCACGCCCGCGTTGTGGTCGGCGTAGTCGATGATCTCGGAGGCCTTGAGGGCCTTCTCCGTCATGATCTTGCTGTGCCAGAACGAGGCCCAACCCTCGTTGAGGATCTTCGTCTGCCGCTGGGGCGCGAAGTAGTAGGCCTCGTCGCGCACGATCTCGAGGATGTCGCGCTCCCAGGGGTCGAGCGGCGCGTTCTGTAGCAGAAACAGCAGCACGTCGCGCTCGGGCTCGGAGGGGTGCTTCTTGGGCCGCTCGCGCTCGCGCTCGATCTTCCGGCGCTGCTCGTCGATGTACTCGGGCGGGTTGATGAACTTGTCCATGTAGGACTTGGCGCGGATGCGCGGGATCTCGGGCGTCTCCTTCTGCTCGGCCTGCTTGGCGCGCTCGCGCTCCGTGGCCTTGCGCGCGATGAACGGCGACATCGGATCGATGAGGTTCTCGAGGCACAGGCACGAGTCGATGAAGGTCACGATCTAGTCGAGCCCGAGGCGCTCGACGAGGCGGCGCACGCGCGTCGCGTGGTTCGCCATGCCGTCGATCATGCGGCGGTTGGTCTTCGAGAAGAAGTAGTTGTTCTTGAAGAAGTCGACGTGCCCGAGCACGTGCGCCATGACCATCTTCTGGTCGACGAGCGAGTTGCCCTCGAGCAAATAGGCGTAGGCCGGGTCGTTGTTGATGACCATCTCGTAGATCTTCGAGAGGCCGTAGATGTGACTCTTCGTGAGGTGCTCGAACTCCATGCCGAAGCGCCAGTGCGGGTAGCGCACGGGGAAGCCGCCGAAAGCCGCCACCTCCTGCATCTTCTTGTAGTCGAGGATCTCGTACTCGATGCCCCAAAAGTCGAGCCCGTAGGTGCGCCCGTAGGCCTCGACCTCGCGCTGGATGTCGTGCAGATATACCGGAAGTTGCGCCATGGCCGCGAGCGCTACTTGCCCTTCCCAAGGAAGTCGCGAATGGAGTCCATGATGGCCTCCTTGCCCTTGATCTCGGAGACGACGAGGCTGTCGTCGAGGTCGAAGTGCTCGTTGAGGTCCTTGATGAACTGCCCAGACCCGTAGGGGCTCTCGACCTGGCCGTAACAGAAGAGGTTCACCTTGGGCAGGATGTGCGTCTTGAGGAGCTCGACGCACTGGACGGTGTCGTCGACCGACCAGTTATCACCGTCGGAGAAGTGAAACGGATAGATGTTCCACTCCGAGGGTGGAAACTCGCTCTCGATCATCTTCGCACACAGCTTGTAGGCGCTCGAGATCATCGTGCCGCCCGACTCGCGCGTCTTGAAGAACGTGTCGCGGTCGACCTCCTTCGCGACGGCGTCGTGGATGATGTACCTCGACTCGAGGCCCTTGTATTGCGAGCGCAGCCACGTGTCGATCCAGAACGACTCGATGCGCACGATCTCCTTCTGCTCGTCGCCCATCGACCCCGAGACGTCCATGATGAAGATCATGACGGCGTTCGACTGCGGCAGCGGCTGCGTGCGCCACGAGCGGTAGCGCCGGTCCTCGCGCACGGGCACAATGAACGGCCGCTCCGGATTGTAGGTGCCGGTCATGACCTGGCGCCGTAGCGCCTGGTGGAACGTGCGCTTGAAGTGACGCAGCGACTCGGGCCCCGTGCGCCGGATGCCGACGTACTTGTCCTTCTGCGAGATGATGCGCTGCTTGCCCTTGGGCTCGATGCGCGGCAGCTGCAGCTCCTCGCCCATGATCTGCGCGAGCTCCTCGAGCGAGAGCTCGACCTCGAGCGCGTGGTCGCCGGCCTGGTCGCCCGCCTTGCCGGCGCCGTCGGCGTTCGGATCGCCCTTGCCCAGGCTGTCGCCCACCTCGCCCTGCCCCTGCCCGACGCCACCCTTGTCCTTGCTGCCGAAGCGAAAACGCGGGACGTTGATCTGCGGCAGCGGGATCGAGACCTTGTCCTTGCCCTTGCGCCCGATGAGCTCGCCCTGCGAGATGTACTTGCGCAGGTCCTGCTTGATCTTGCCGCGCACAATGTCGCGGAAGCGCCGGTGGTCGGGATCGATGCGCAGCGCCATGCTCAGATCACCAGATCCATGAAGCGCCCCGTGGGCGGATCGTAGACGCCGAGCCGCTGCCCGCGCGCCTTCGCGCCCATGGCCTGCTCGAGCACGCCGAGCGCGCGCGTGAGCACCGCCATGGGTTGATCGGTCTGCAGATCGCCCATGAGCTTGACCAGCAGCTTGGCCGCCTGGCCATTCATCTCGACGGTGACGGGCTTCTGCCCGATGTCTTCCATGGGCTTGCCCTTAGTCCTTGACGTCCCCGCGCGCGAAGATGGAGGCCACGAAGTTGAGGACGTCGGTCGCGCAGATCTCGCAGTAGCCGTAGTTGCGGATCATGCGGTTCTTGACGACGTCGATCTTCTCCTGCGTGTCGCGATCGACGACGGCCGACACGAGGCTCGTGAGCTTGATCGAGTCCTTTTGATCCTCGAACAGCTTGAGCTCGAGCGCCTTCTGCAGCCGCTCGTTCGTGCGGAAGTCGAACTGTCGCCCCTCGATAGCGAGCGCGCCGATGTAGTTCATGATCTCGCGGCGGAAGTCGTCCTTGCGCGAGTCCGGGATGTCGATCTTCTCCTCGATCGAGCGCATCAAGCGCTCGTCGGGCTCCTCGTCTTGCCCGGTGTAGCGGTTCTTGACCTTTTCTTTGAGCGTGAAGGCCTTGATGTTGTCGATGTAGTTCGC
>DATKFB010000511.1:0-2197 GCA_035544435.1 Polyangia bacterium | reverse complement strand
CGAGGAGCAGGTGCGCGTTCTCGCGCGCACGATCCTCCGGCGCAATGGGTACAACGTGCTCGAGGCGCAGAATGGGGGCGAAGCATTTCTCGTCTGTGAACAGTACTCCGCGAAGATTCATCTCTTCTGACGGACGTCGTGATGCCACGCATGAGCGGGAGGCAGCGTAAGCGTTCACCCCCCCGCGTAAGTGGTCCAGATCGCTCCATCTTTTTTTTCGCGCTTTCCATTCGGACGCGGATCGGCGAATGGGGCTTCGTGGCCACGGACGCCGAGCTCGCCGCACGGGACGCGCGAATCGCGCAGCTTGAGGCGCAGGTTGCGGCGCTGACCAAGCAGGTCGCGGAGCTGCTCGAGATCGTCGGGCGCAACTCGCGCAACTCGCACCTACCGCCGTCGACCGATCCGCCGGGCGCGCGCGGCGGGGAGGGCAAAGGGAAGGGCAAGCCGGGCCAGCGCAAGCGAGGAGGCCAGCCCGGACACGGTGGTTCTCACCGCGCCCTGCTCCCGCCAGGTCGAGTCGACGAGGTCGTCGACCTGTACCCCTCGTACTGCGAGGGCTGCGCGGGCGAGCTCCCGAAGGTCCCCGACCCCTCCCCGAGGCGCTTCCAGCAGACGGAGATGCCTCCGGTGCGACCGCACACGAAGGAATGGCGCTGTCACGAGGTCGGGTGCCCGAGCTGCGGGCACCGGACGCGAGCGCCCTACGACGCGACCCAGATCCCGGCGTCCGCCTTCGGCCCTCGCCTGATGGCGCTCATCGCCCTCCTCACCGGCGTCTACCATCTGAGCCGGCGCAAGACGACGGACCTCCTCTGGGAGCTCTGCGGCGTGCGGCTCTCGCTCGGCGCGCTGAGCATGATCGAGGCGCGCGTCAGCGACGCGCTCGAGCCGGCCGTCGCGGAAGCCTGGACGCGGGTGGGCGACGGCGCCGTGAAGCACACCGACGGCACGAGCTGGGTGCAGGCGGGAGCGGTGCGTGCCCTCTGGACCATCGCGACGAAGGCCGCGACGGTCTTCAAAATTCTCGCCGACAACAGCAAGAAGACGCTGGAGCCGCTCTACGGCTCACTACGCGGCATCCTGGTGAGCGATCGCGCCAAGGCGCTCAACTTCTGGGCGATGGAGCGCCGCCAGATCTGCTGGGCACATCTGCTGAGGAAGTTCGTTTCGTTCTCCGAGCGCGCCGGGCCGGCAGGCGATATCGGCCGTGAGCTCCTCGAATACACCGGGGTCGTCTTCGAGTACTGGCACGACTACCGCGACGGCAAGCTCGCGCGCGCGACGTTCGCCGCGTGGATGGCGGCGCTCGGCCCGAAGCTGGAAGTCGTGCTCGAGCGCGCCGTGGCCGCGAATATCGACGGCCTCTCGGGCTCGTGCGCGGACATGCTGGAGCATCGGCAGGCCCTTTGGACGTTCGTCGACAACGCGGACGTCGAGCCGACCAACAACCACGCCGAGAGGGAGATCCGCGCATTCGTGCTCTGGCGAAAGCGCAGCTACGGGACGCAGAGCGATCGTGGAAACGTCTTCGCCGAGCGCGTGATGACCGTCGCCCACACGGCGCGCAAGCAGAACAAGAACGTGCTCGCATTCCTGACCGCTTGCTGCCGTGCCTGCTCGGGCAGCGGTTCACGCCCGTCGCTCTTCGTGCCCGACGCCGCTGTCGCTGCCTAGGCCGACGCTCGCGCCATCGGGAAATATCGCGTCGCGTGCCGCGTCCCGACGCTGCGGATACGCCCTGCTTGCTTGAGTCGCAGCATCGGCCGATTCAGTTCGCGCGCCGTCGCGCCGACCACCGGCGCGATGACCGCCATCTTCTCGCCCGGCGCCCGACACACCGCCTCGTACAGTCGCTCGCTCAGCGCTCCGATCTCGTCGGCCGCCCGTCGCGCGCCCGTCCGCGAGCGCGATGACGTCGGCCCCGGCGACCTCGAACGAGACGGCCTAACTGTCGCCGTCGCGCCGGTCGCGAACGCCCGGTTCAGCGCCGCCTGCGCGGCGGCGCGCGTGGCCGAGATGTACTCCTCGACGAGGTGCTCGATGCGATTGCAGAGGTCCTGGGGACTTGTCGTGTTCGTCATGCCCGACGAATTCGCACGGAACGAGATCGCCTCTCAACCCCTCCCCTGAACGGATACATTGAAACTGCCGACGATCGCGCGGCACGCGGAGGAGATCGCGCGGAAGGCGGAGC
>DATKFB010000510.1:0-8982 GCA_035544435.1 Polyangia bacterium | reverse complement strand
GCCCGCGGTGCCCGTGCCCGCCTACCGGTTCGACGCCGGCCGCAACTGGGCCTTCGTGCGCGCGTTGCTCACGGACGAGGACACCGAGGTGCAGTGGATCTTCATCCAGCGCGATCTGGCGGCTCTGCTCCTGCGCGCGGCGACCGGGGCGGGGGAGGATCCAGCGCTCGTGGCGCGGGCGGCGTTCATCCTGCACGAGCCGACGGACTCGGAGCCGCACGACGATCACATGCACGTGAGGCTCTATTGCGATCCCGCCGATCGGCGCCTCGGGTGCGCTGACCGCGGTCCGGTGCGCTGGTGGAAGAAGGAGTGGAAGTACATGGCGCCGCCTTACGGGCGCGACGACGACCGGCGCCCGGCCGCGGCGCGCGCCGCCGCCGCCGTTCGAGACGGCGAGCTGCCTGTGTCGCTGGGCGCGGGCGCGCTTCGCGGCTAAGGCTAGCGCGCGCCCGCGTCGGGGACGGGCGCTTGGCTGTCCGCAGGCGGCTCGAGCGCGAGGTGCGCCAAGGCCCAGTCGAAGGCCGGGCCGGCCGTCGCGAGCGCCTCGGTGTGCGTCGACAGCGTGAGCACGACAGCCTGGCTCTTTCCGCCGCCCGCGGGGCGCACGAGATAGAGCTGCCGGATCTCCACGGCGTGACTCGCGCCGCGCGCCTCGACGAGGACTCCGCCCCGGGGCCCGGGGCCGACGCGGGTGATCGCGAGGTGTTGTGCCTCGAGGCCGCGGCGGCTCTGCTCGGCGAGCGTCCGCGCGTCGGCCGCCTTCGTGGCTGCCGTCGAGAGCGACATCCGGCTGCCGTCGGGGTGAAGCAGCACGCAGAGGATCTCCGGGTAACCGGTGTGCTGGGACAGCGTCCAGCCCTGGGGGGCCTCGACGCCCACGCCCTGGCGCGCGTTGAAGTAGCGGCGTTCGCGTGAGGCGTCCGCCAGTGCGCGCGCGCCTCCGAGCGCGACCACGACCGCTCCCCACGAGCCGAGCGCCATGAGCGCGACGCGCGCGCGTGATCCGCGGAGGCGAGGAGACGAAGGCATCGGCGCAGTATAGAGCGCGTTCCCGGGGCGGCTCCAACAGTGGCCCAAACGCGCCGCGCTTCGCGTATCGAGCGTCGCGCGTCGGTCGAATCGGTCGCCGCGCCGAGCGCCGTCGACGAGCACGCGGTCGCTCGAAGGAACGTCTCGGTGCTCTCCACTGAACAGAGTCACAGCTATTTTTCCATTGATGAGATTCTATTCAATAGATTACTTTGACAAGCACCTAATGAAACGGTCAGCTCCCAGCGCGTCCGCTCCAGCCTCTTTTCGAGGGGCGGCGCCGCGCGCCGAGGCGTCGGGAGCCTCGGCTGGGCACGCGAGCCTGCTCGAGGAGCGCGAGCTCGAGGAGATCGAGCGCTCCTGGCCGAATGGTTTGACCTCGCGGCAGATCGTCGACGTCTTCGAGACACGCGGCATCCGCTTCTCTGAGGCGACGCTGCGCAAATACGTACAGCTTGGCCTTTTGCCCCGTTCGGTGCGCGTGGGGCGCAAGGGCAAGCACCGCGGGTCGTGCGGGCTCTACCCGGCGCTCGTCATCCGGCGCGTCAATACCGTCAAGGGGATGATGGCGGAGGACCGCACGATCGAGGAGATCCAGCGGTCCTTCGCGCGCTTCAAGGACGACATAGACTCCGTGCAGACGGAGCTGCGAGATCTCATCGCCGGCTTCGAGCGCGAGGCCAAGGCGCCCGGCCTCAGGCCGGACGCGGACGCGCGGCGCGCGATCGAGGACGAGATCGTCGAGGCCAAGAGGGCCGCCGGCGAGCTCGTCCGGCGCATCAGCAGCCTGGAGCGACGAATTTCCGCCCGCGCCGCCGACTCGTCGGCTGCCGGGACCGCCGTCGAGGGCGGGAGCGACCTCTACTGAGCCGGCACCTCGACCGCCGGCGAACGACCGAGGAGGAGCGAATGGACGACACGGACGATCACGATCCCAAGCCACCCAGATTCGATGACGAGGACGCGCCCCAACCCGAGGTCGCGCGCATTCGCCGCAAGGTTCATTCGGCGGGACGCGACGGCCGCGTGCGCTCGAAGACGATCGCGCCCAAGCGGCTGACGCGCGACGAGCGCCGCCTGTCGGAGCTGCTCGTCTACCCCGAGGACGTCGATCGCCCGACTTCGCGGCAGGCGTGCACGCAAATGCAGCGGCCCTGCCCGTTCGTGAGCTGCTCGCACCACCTCTATCTCGACGTCAACCCGGAGACGGGCGCCATCAAGCTGAACTTCCCGCACCTCGAGGTGTGGGAGATGGCCGAGACGTGCTCGCTCGACGTCGCCGACCGCGGCGGCATCACCCTCGAGGAGGTCGGCGCGATCCTGAACCTCACGCGCGAGCGCATCCGTCAGGTCGAGGTGCGCGGGCTCGCCAAGATCAAGGACAACACCGGCGACGAGCTGGGGCTTCCCCCGGAAAGGTCCTGAGCGCTGGAAAGGGCGGGAGCGCATCTGCGCTCGCCGACGCGTGACATTCGGGCATACTCAAGCGCGATGGAATTGCGCGCGCTGACGTACCTGGACGTGCTCCAGCCTCAGGTCGCGGGGTTCATCCAGACGGTCGCGCAGGGCGTGATGCCGCTCGACGGTCAGGCGGCCCTCGTCGTGGAGATCGCGCCCGGGATCGCGGTCAACGCGCTGACCGACGTGGCGCTCAAGCGCACGGGCGTCGTCCCGGGCATGCAGATCGTCGAGCGGGCCTACGGCTTGCTCGAGCTGCACGCCTTCGATCAGGGCGAGGTCCGGCAGGCGGCAAGCGCGATCCTCGAGCGCCTCGGGGTCGCCGAGACGGACCGCCTCGCGCCGCGCGTCCTATCGCGCGAGATCATCACGGGCGTCGACGCTCACCAGTCGGCCATGATCAACAGAATGAGGCACGGGCAGATGCTGGCCGCGGGCCAATCCCTCTACACGCTAGAGGTGCACCCGGCGGGGTACGCGGCGCTGGCCGCCAACGAGGCCGAGAAGCGCGCCGAGATCTCGGTCCTCGAGCTCGTGACGTTCGGGGCCGTGGGGCGGCTGTGGCTGGGCGGCGACGAGGAGGAGATCCAACAAGCGGCGGCGGCCATCGACGCCGTCCTCGCGGGCTTGGCCGGCCGCCCCAACGGAGGCTCGAAGTGACGGTGACCTCGCTCGACTCCGCCGGCGCGCGGGGCGCGGCGCCCGAGCCGGCGTCACCCCTCGACGGCATCGACGCGATGATCGCCGAGCGCCTGCTCGCGGCAGCGCTCGGGTCGGGCGGCGAGTACGCTGACCTCTACTTCGAGTACCGCTCGGGGGCCGACTTCGTCATGGAGGAGGGCCGCATCCGCACGGTGGGCCGCGGCGTGACGCTGGGCCTCGGCGTGCGCGTGCTGCGCGGCGACGCCACGGGCTACGCCTACACAGAGGAGCTCTCGGACGAGCGCATGCTCGAGGCGGCGCGCACGGCGGCGCAGATCGCGTCTTCGGGCGGCACGCCCGCGCCCGTCGCGATCCGCCCCGTGAGGCTGCCGGACTTCTATCCGGTGCCGCGCTCCTCGCTCGCGACGCCGGGCGCCGACAAGGTGGCGCTCCTCCGCCGCGCCGACGCCGCCGCGCGCGCTTTCGACGCCCGCATCGTGCGCGTCGAGGCCTCGCTCGCCGAGGAGTGGCGCGAGGTGCTCGTCGTGACCTCGGACGGCCACCTCGCGCGCGATCGCCAACCCATGATCCGTTTCGGCGTGAGCGCGGTCGCCGAGGAGGGCGGGCAGCGGCAGGGCGGGCGTTCGGGCGGCGCGGGGCGCTTCGGCCTCGAGGTCTTCGATCGCCCCGACCAGAGCCCCGAGGCGCACGGGCGCGAGGCGGCGCGCCTCGCTGTCGGCATGCTGCACGCCGTGGAGGCGCCCGCGGGCCCCATGGAGGTCGTGCTCGGCCCGGGCGAGTCCGGGATCCTGCTGCACGAGGCGGTGGGCCACGGGCTCGAGGCGGACTTTAACCGCAAGAAGACTTCGAACTACACCGACCAGATCGGCCAGCGCGTGGCGTCAGAGCTGTGCACGATCGTGGACGACGGCACGGTCGCGAACGCGCGCGGGTCGATCAACGTCGACGACGAGGGCAATCCCGGCCAGCGCAACGTCCTCATCGACAACGGCATCCTCGTGGGCTACATGCAGGACAAGATCTCGTCGCGGCACTTCGGCACGACGCCCTCGGGCAACGGGCGGCGGCAGAGCTTCCGCCACGAGCCGCTGCCGCGCATGACGAACACGTTCATGGCCTCGGGCCAGGACGCGCCCGAGGACATCGTCCGCTCGGTCAAGCGCGGCGTCTACGCCAAGCGCTTCTCGGGCGGCCAGGTCAACATCTCGAACGGCGACTTCGTTTTCGCGCTCACCGAGAGCTACCTCATCGAGGACGGCAAGCTCACGGCGCCCCTCAAGGGCGTGAACCTCATCGGCAACGGCCCAGACGTCCTGCGCAAGGTGACGATGCTGGGGCACGACTTCGCGTTGTCAGAGGGGACGTGGACCTGCGGCAAGGACGGGCAGTTGGTCCCCGTGGGCATCGGCACGCCGACCATGAAGATCGCTGAGATCACCGTGGGGGGCACCAAGGCGCGATGAGCGAGCCCGCGACCGGCGCGCGCGGCTCGGCGCGGCGCCTCCCCGATCCGAAAGAGTGTCAGCGCCTGGCCGAGCAGATGCTCGCCTTCGCGAAGAAGACCGGCGCCGACGGCGCCGAGGCGCTCGTGCGCGACGGCACGGAGCTCGAGCTGAAGGTGCGGCTCGGCGAAACCGAGCTCGTCAAGGAGGCCGGCAGCCGCGCGCTCGGCCTGCGCGTGCTGCGCGCTCATCGCGCTGCCGTGACGTACACCTCCGACTTCACGCCGGCCGCCATGGAGCGCTTCGCGCGCGAGTCGGTCGAGCTCGCGGCGCTCGCCGAGCCCGACGAGACTGCGGACCTCCCGCGCGGCGACGAGATGGCGCGCGAGGTGCCCGAGCTCGACCTGTGGGACGAATCCGTGCTCGGCCTCGACGTCGCCGAGGGCATCCGGCGCGCGCGCGTCGCCGAGCAGGCCGCGCGAAAGCTCGACGCGCGCGTCACGAACTCCGACGGTGCGATCTTCGGCCGCAGCGTGGCCGCGTCCGCCTTCGCGACGTCGGCGGGCTTCTCGGGCTCGAGCCGCGGGACGCACGTCTCCTTGTCGGTCGAGCCCATCTGCGACGACGCCGGCGGCAAGAAGCGCAACGGGTCCTACTGGACGGGCGCGCGGTTCGCCGAGGCGCTCATCGATCCCGAGATCGTTGGCGTCGAGGCGGCGCGTCGCACGATCGCGAAGCTGGGCACGCGCAAGATCCCGACGGGCGAGGCGCCCGTCGTGTTCTCGCCCGACGCGGGGCGCGGGCTGCTCGGTCAGCTCGCGGGCGTCATGTCGGGCGGCGCCGTGTGGCGGCGCAGCACGTACCTGGCCGAGCGCGAGGGGACGCCAGTGGCGTCGCCGCTCGTCGAGATCATCGACGATCCGCTCGTGCGCCGCGGCCCGGGCTCGCGGCCCTACGACGGCGAGGGCCTCGCGAGCCGCCCCAACGTCCTGGTCTCGGGCGGCGTGCTGCGTACGTTCCTGTGCGACGTCTACGCCGCGCGCAAGCTGAAGCGCCGCTCGACGGGCTCCGCGGCACGCGGCATCGGCGGCGGCCCGCACGTCAGCATCTCGAACCTCATCCTCCGCCCCGGCCAGACGCCCGCCGCGGCCCTCGAGAAGCTCGACCGCGGCCTCTATGTGACCGAGCTCATGGGCTTCGGCTTCAACGCCGTCACGGGTGACTACTCACAAGGCGCGGCCGGCTTCTGGATCGAGGGCGGCGCGCGCGCGTACCCGGTCGGAGAGATCACGATCTCCTCGAGCTTCGACGAGCTGTGGCAGGGCATCGACGCCCTCGGCGACGACCTCGACACCCGCTCGTCCGTCCAGTGCCCAAGCTTCCGCGTCTCGCGCATGATGATCGCGGGCAGCTAATCCGTCTTGGGCACGTGGGGCGCGAGGGTCGCGATCACGAAGTCGTGCAGGGGTCCGTTCGAGGCCACGATGCCGCGGCGGTTGTAGAGGTCGGGCAGATCGTAGACGAGCGGGTTGCCGTCGAGATCGGTCATGCGTCCGCCCGCGCCGTGCAGGATGGCCTCGGGACCGCAGGTGTCCCAGATCTTCGTGCGGCCGCCCGTGTAGACGTACAGATCGCGCTCGGCCTCGGCGACGAGCCCGATCTTGAGGCCGACGCTGCCCACGTTCATCTCGTCGGTGATGCCTAGCGCGCGCTTGACGGCGTCCACGCGCGGCGTACGGTGCGTCTTCGATGCGACGAGGCGGATGCCGGGCGGGCCCGCGAGTGTCGAGGTGTGGAGCCGCGTGCGCGCGCCGTCGGCGTCCTGGCGCCAGGCGCCCTCGCCGACGACGCCGCCGTACACGCGGCCCGTGAGCGGGTGCGCGACGGCGCCCACGCGCGGCCGCCCATCGACGACGAGGCCGATCATGACGACGAAGCCTGTGTTGCCCGCGATGAAGTCGCTCGTGCCGTCGATGGGATCGACCATCCACACGCGCGCCCGGCCTTGGCGCGCGCCGTCGTCGGGGATCTCCTCCGAGAGGACGACGTCGTCGGGGAAGGCAACGCGCAGGCTATCGACGATGAGCGTGTTGGCGGCGTGATCGGCCTCGGTGACGGGCTCGTTGCCGGCCTTGGCGTGCACGGCGAAGTCGGTGCCGTGGTAGCCGCGCACGAGGCGCGCCGCTTCAAGCGCGATCTCCTCGGCCAGCGAGAGCTCGCGCGCGAAGGTCCCCGGCGCGCCGTCGTCGCGCGCGCTCAAGGCATCGCCCCCAGGTCGCGCGCGAGCGTCTTGCGCCCCACGAGCAGCACGACGCCCGCGATGACGACGAGCACGCCGGTCCCGAGAACGGGCAGGCGCAGCCCGACGCGATCGGAGGCGACGCCGATGAGGAACGGCGACAGCGCGTCCCCAAAGAGGTGGATGGCCATCGTGTTGAAGGCGAACCCCCGGCCGCGCAGCTCGGCCGGCAGGACGTTGGCCATCGCGGCGTTGAGCGGACCCGTCGTCAGGAAGAGCAGCGTGAGGTCCACGAACATCGCGGGCCAAAAGATAGCAGGCGAGGGCGCGAGCACGGCGAGGAGCGTGAACGGCAGCGACGCCACCATGGCGACGCCCGACATGACGAAGTGCGCGTCGGCGCGCGTGCGCGCGAGCCGGTCGCCGAGGCGCCCGCCCAGCAGCGTGCCCACGAAGCCCGCGAGCGCGAGCGCGGCGCCGAAGGCCGTGGCCGCCGAGGCGAGCGGCAGCCCGCGCTCGCGCACGAAGTAGGTGGGCATCCACACGGCCAGCCCTCCCACGGCGAACGTGTAGATCGTCTGCGCCGCTGTGTTGACGACGAAGCTCGGCCGTGCGACGAGCTCGCGCACGGCGTTGGCGATGACGACGACCGACGAGATCGTCGCCGGGTCCTTCTTCTTCGCGACCGCCTTGACGTCTTGCGCGCCGCGCGGCGGATCGCGCAGGAAGAGCAACAACGCCGCCAGGGCGGCGCCGGGCACGCCCGCGACGAAGAAGGCCGTCCGCCAGCCGAAGTGCGCCGCGATCTGTCCGCCCAGCACGTAGCCCATGGCCGAGCCGATGGGGACGGCGGCGTAGAAGATCGCGAGCACGCTGCCGCGGCGGCTCGTCGGATAGAAGTCCGACAGCAACGACGGCGTGACGACGGTATAGCTGGCCTCGCCCACGCCGATGAGCGCGCGCGCCGCGACGAGGAAGGCGTAGGTCGGCGCGAGGCCAGAGCCGAACGTCGCGGCGCTCCAGATGAACACGCCCACGGCCGCGAGGCGAAAGCGCGGCTGGCGATCGCCGAGCCACCCCGCGAGCGGCGAGACGACGACGAACGTCATGATGAATAGCGTCTGCAGCGACCCGCCCTTGGCGTCCGAGAGCCCGAGCTCGGACAAGATCGTGGGCAGAATGGCCGCCGGAATGAACCGGTCGATGTAGTTCAGGAAGTTGAGGCCCGTGAGGATCGCGAGCGCCGCGCGGGGCGAGGGGAGGCGAGCCATTTCGCTTCATGCGTACCATGCGCGCCCGGCGGAAAGTGATGGTAGATTTCGCCGCATGCCGACTCTGACCGACATGCTCCTGGTTCCGGGCAACCGCCCGAAAGTGATCGCCGACTGCGTGCAGCTCATCAACGAAGAGGTCGACGCGAAGGGCGGCCTCACGGGGCTCGCCGTCAAGGGCGCCTACGCGCTCGTTAAGGCCGTCAAGCCCGGCTTCGTCACCGAAGCCGTCGATCACATGCTCGACGATTTCGTGAAACGCCTCGAGCCGTTCTGGGCCGACGCGCAGACGAAGAACGAGCCCATCGGCCCGCTCATGAATGCGCGCGCGCCGCAGGTGGCCGACGCCCTCCTCGCGATCAGCGACGAGCGCGCCGCGCGCTCGACGAACCCGACCTTGAAGAAGGCCTACGAGAAGCTGCGCCCGACGGGCAAGAAGCACGTCGAGCAAGCCGTGCCACGCGTCGGCCGCCTCGTTCAGAAGTACGCGAGCGCCGCCGCCTCGGCGAGCGCCCCGCCCCCGCCCGCGTAGGGGCGGTGAGGTATGCGACTTTCGGGCCGTCGGCGCCGCCGTGCCTGACGTCAGTTCGTGAGGACGACCTTGCCCACGCCGCCTTTTTCGGCGAGCTCGTGGGCTTGCGCGGCCTCGCCGAGCGGGAACCTGCGCTCGATTGGGATGACGAGCGTGCCCGCGGCGACGTCGGCGACGAGTTCCTGGAGGCGCTTCGCGTCGGGGTGGACCCCCAAGGCGCGCACGGCGAGGCCGAGCTCCTTCGCGCCCGGCGGCTCGCCTACGACGCTGCCGATGCGCCCGCCCCGCTTGAGCTTGGGGAGCAGCGTCTGCGTCGGGGGGCCGCCCACGGTGTCGGCGAGCGCG
>DATKFB010000509.1:0-2359 GCA_035544435.1 Polyangia bacterium | reverse complement strand
ACCCATCCCTCGATGCGCGGCACCATCATGCTGGAGAAGGTTTTCTGCGACCTGGTCCCGCCGCCTCCCCCCAGCATCCCTCCGTCGCCAGCGCCGTCAGCCGGGATGACGCAACGAAAGGTCACAGAGGCCATCTCGACGCAGTCGCCGGCGTGCGGCGGTTGCCATTTGATCATGGACCCGCCGGGCCTAGCCTACGAGAACTTCGACTCTATCGGCCAGTGGCGCACCACCGACAATGGCTCGCCCGTCGACGTTTCGGGGCTTCAGCTCAGCCAACAAACCTTGGGCGAGCCCGTCTCTTTCAATGGTCCCATCGAGCTCGCTGCCATCGCGGCACAAGCTCCTGCCGCTCAGAAATGCATGGTGAGACAGTGGGAGGCGTTCGTACTCGGGAAGACCAGTGCCAGCGCCCTCGATTCCAACATCGACCTCAGCGACGCGTATGCCGTGTTCAAGGCGACGGGCTTCAACCTCAAGGAGCTCATCGTCTCCGTCCTCACGACCGACGCGTTCCTGGCGCCGTAGCGTCGCGCCGAATGGCCGCACCCGGGCCGCGCGAGAGTGAGGCGCGGCGCGAAAATCTCGGGTATCGTGGCGGCATGACCACGACCGAGCCGATCAACGAAGTGACGGTCCTGGGGGCGGGTGTCATGGGGGCAGCCATCGCCGCGCACCTCGCGAACGCGGGCGTGCGCGTGCGACTGCTCGACATCCCGCCCAAGGACGCGCCCGCCGGCGACCACAAGGCGCGCAACAAGATCGCAGAGGCGGGCCTCGAGGGGGCGCGCAAGGCCAAGCCGGCCGCGTTCTTCTCGCCGCGCTTCGAGACGCTGATCTCGACGGGGAACCTCGAGGACGACCTCGCCGACGCCGTCGCAAAGAGCGACTTCATCATCGAGGCCATCGTCGAGAACCTCGCCATCAAGCAGAAGCTCTACGCGCGCATCGACGAGCTCGGGGGGCGCGCCATCGTGACCTCGAACACCTCCGGCCTGCGCATCGCCGAGCTCATGCAGGGACGGAGCGAGACGTTCAAGAAGCGATTCTGCATCACGCACTTCTTCAACCCGCCCCGTTACCTCAAGCTGGTCGAGATCGTCGCGGGGCCCGACGCGGCCGCCCAGACCGTCGCGCGCGCCGAGGCGCTGTGCGGGCGCCTGCTCGGCAAGGGCCTCGTGCGCGCCAAGGACACGCCGAACTTCATCGCGAACCGCGTCGGCACGTTCGCGATGATGCGGACGCTCGCCGTGGCCGTCGAGCAGGGCTACACCGTCGAGGAGGTCGACATGGTGTTCGGACCCGCGACGGGCAAGCCCAAGAGCGGCGTCTTCCGGACGGCCGACGTCGTCGGGCTCGACACGCTCATGCACGTCACGAAGAACTGCCACGACGCGCTCACGGCCGACGAACGACGCTCGGTCTTCGAGCCGCCGCCCGTGCTGAAGTCCCTCGTCGACAAGAAATGGCTCGGCAGCAAGACCAAGCAGGGCTTCTACAAGAAGGTGGGCGACGCGATCCTCCAGCTCGACCTCAAGACGATGGAGTACGTGCCACAGACCAAGCCCCGCTTCGCGTCGATCGGCGCGGCGCGCGGCGCGGAGGACGTCGAGGAGAAGCTGCGCCGCGTGCTCGCGGGCGACGATCGAGCGGCCGCGCTCGCGCGCACGGTGACGTACGAGACGCTGATCTACGCGGCCAACCGCCTGGGCGAGATCGCCGACGACATCGTCGACATCGATCGCGCGCTGCGCTGGGGGTTCGGCTGGGAGCGCGGGCCGTTCGAGATCTGGGACGCGCTCGGCGCGAAGGCCACGGCGGCCAAGATGGAGGCGGCTGGGCTCACCGTCCCCGGCTGGGTCAAGGAGCAGATCGCCGCGCAGGGTGAAGGCATGCGCTTCTACAAGTCGGACAAGCCGGGCAAGCTGCTTCAGCTCGGCCCGCGCGGCGGCTTCAAGGAGATCCCCGGCGACCCGCGCCACCTCTCGCTCGACGCCGTGCGCGCCGCGGGCGGCGAGGTCGAGCGCAACGGCAGCGCGTCGATCCTCGATCTCGGTGACGGCGTCTTCTGCCTCGAGTTCCACGCCAAGATGAACGCCATCGACGAGGACATCGTCGCCATGACGATGAAGGCCGTCGACCGGGCCGAGCGCGTGGGCGTGGGCCTCGTGGTCGGCAACGACGCGCCCGACGCCTTCTGCGCCGGCGCCAACCTGTTTGGGCTCATGATCGCGCTCGGCCAGGGCAACACGAAGGGCGTCGACGAGATGGTCGTCGACTTCCAGAACGCCTGCCAGCGCACGCGCTACGCGCGCGTCCCCGTCGTCGCGGCGCCGTTCGGGCTCGCGCTCGGCGGCGG
>DATKFB010000508.1:0-5477 GCA_035544435.1 Polyangia bacterium | reverse complement strand
AGGCCGGTCGCCCCGGCGAGGTGCCTTCGTTCGTCCTGCTGACGGCGCCGCCCGGATCGGAGGAGGAGCTGCTGCTCGGGATCGCGGACGTCGTCGGCGCGCACGTGCCCGTGGCGGGCGGCAGCGCGGGCGACGAGGCCGTCACGGGCCACTGGTGGCAGGCGGCGAACCAAACCGTCGGACACGATCTCGCCGTCGTCACCGTCCTTTTCCCCAACGGCTCCATCGTCTCGTCGTTCCAGAGCGGGTACGAGGTGACACGGTTGAGCGGGAAGATCACGCGCGCGAGCGGGCGCCAGCTCCACGAGATCGACGGCCAGCCCGCCGCCCGCGTCTACGACGAGTGGACCGGGGGCGCGATCGCCGACATCGTCGCGGGCGGGGGCAAGATTCCGCAGAAGACCTCCGCGCTGCACCCGCTCGGCCGGCGCGCCGGAACGTCGGCGGGCGCCGTCGAGTTCGTGCTCTCGTTCCTCGACACCGTCCTGCCCGACGGCACGCTGACGCTGTTCACGGAGGTCCGGGAGGGCGAGCGCGTCTGGGCCATGCGGGGGACCGACGACAGCGTCATCGGGCGCGCCGGGAGGGTCGCGCGGGCCTCCATCGATGCCATCTCGCGAGAGCGCAGCGCCGGGCGCCTCATGGGCGCGCTCGTCATGTTTTGCGCGGCGTCGGCCGTCAACGTCCGCGAGCGCATGCCGGAGGTGGTCGCGGGCCTCGACGTCACGCTCGGCAGCTGTCCCTACCTCGGCACGTTCACCTTCGGCGAGCAGGGGCGCTTCCTGGCCGGCGGCAACCGTCACGGCAACATGATGATCTCGGTGGTTCTGTTCGTCGGCGAGGGAGCCTAGTGCTGGACCGGCTGGACACCGTCGAGCGGCTGCATGAGGCGCTCATCAGCCTCGAGCGCAGCCGGCGCCGCGAGGGCGAGCTGCGGGCCGTCGAGGCGAGCCGGGCCGACGTCGTCCGCGCGCTCGCGCTCGCGCAGCACCGACACGAAACCTTCGACTCGTTGCTCGAGGCCTTGCGCGAGGTGCTGCCCTTCGAGGAGGCCGCCATCCTCGTGGACGCGGAGGACGGGACCTTCAGGCCGGTCGCGTGCACGTGCGCGTGGCTGTCGGCGCTGCGCCTGCGCTCGGGGCCGATGCTCGCGCGCGTCGTCGAAGGCGAGATCGTCGTCGCGTTCGACGCGGGCCTCATCCCGGAGTGGCGCGCCCAGGCGGCCGACGTCCGCGCGCGCTCGCGCAGCGTCATCCACATGCCCTTGCGCGCCGGCGAGGGCGCCGTGCTGCTCGTGTGCACGCACGCGGAGGCGGCGCGCTTCGAGCAGCGGCACATCGAGCTCGTGAAGGGCATCGTCCCGCTCGCGGGCCAGATCCTGCAGAAGCTCGACCTGCGCGAGGTCTTGACCGAACGCGAGCAGGAGCGCCAGGCGCAGCTCGCGATGTTCAACGCCGTCGTCGACAACATCCAAGCCGGCGTCCTCGTCGAGGACGCCGAGCGGCGCGTCTGCGCGGCCAACGAGGTCCTGCGCGCGATCTTCGGCGGAGAGGTCTCGGCCGGGAATCTCGTCGGCACGGACGCCGTCGCGCTGAATGCCGGGTTCGCGCGCCTCGCGGCCAGCCCCGAGGCGTTCGCGGCACGCATCGAACGCATCGTTCGGGAGCGCGCGCTCGTGTCGGGCGAGGAGATCAGGCTGGCCAACGGCCGCATCGTCGAGCGCGACTACGTTCCGGTTGTCACGCCGGCCGCCGGGTTCATCGCCCACTTCTGGCAGTACCGCGACATCACGGCGCGCCGCAACGCCGAGGAGCAGTTGCGCAGGCAGGCCTATCAGGACGACCTCACCGGGCTGCCCAACCGCGCCCGCTTCGGTGAGGAAGTGAACGCGGTCCTCCGCAACCTGCGCCGCCACCCCGATCGCCGAGCCGCCGTCCTCTTCATCGATCTCGATCGCTTCAAGATCGTGAACGATCGCTTGGGCCACGCCATGGGCGATCAGCTCCTCCTGGCCTTCGTCGACCGGCTGCGGCGCTGCGTCCGTGAGACCGACGTGGTGGCGCGCATGGGAGGCGACGAGTTCACGGTTCTGCTCGCCGACGTCGAGGCTCCGGGCGAAGAGATCCACGTCGCGCGGCGGATCCTGGATTCCCTCCGCGATCCGTTCACCTTGGGGGGAGAGCACTGGTCGATCACGGCCAGCATCGGCGTGGCCACCTGCAGCTCCGCCCACGACTCCGCCGAGGAGGTCGTGCGCGACGCCGACATGGCCATGTACCGCGCCAAGGCGTCGGGCAAGGACTGCCTTCGGCTCTTCGATCAGAACCTGCAGGAGTACGTGTCCAGGCGCATGCACCTCGAGCAGGATCTCGGCAAGTGCGTCGAGCGTCGCGAGCTTCGCGTCCACTATCAACCGATCGTCGAGCTGGCCACGGGGCGGCTGCACGGGTTCGAGGCGCTCGTGCGCTGGGAGCACCCGACGTCGGGCCTCATCCTCCCGGACCGGTTCATGCCGCTCGCCGAGGAGACGGGCCACGTCGTGGCCATCGATCGCTGGGTCTTGGAGACGGCAGCCACGCAGCTCGCCGACTGGCGGGCCCGCTACCCGGGCGCGTCCCGGTTGCGCCTCGCCGTGAACGTCTCGCGCAACAACCTGACGGGCGGCACGTACCCGGACGTCGTGGCCGGCATCATCGAACGAACCGGCCTGCCGCCTTGGTGCCTCGCTCTCGAGATCAACGAGAACGTCGTCATGGAGGATCTGTCGCTCGCCCGCCGGACCATGGGCGAGCTGCGCATGATCGGCGCCCACGTCTGCATCGACGACTTCGGCACGGGCCACTCGTCGCTCGGCATGCTGACGCAGCTGGCGCCGCACGTCCTCAAGATGGATCGCACCTTCCTCGCAGATCTCGACACCAATCGCACCCACCGCGAGATCGTCCGCACGGTCGTGGCCCTCGCCGACAAGCTCGGCATCGGCGTCGTCGCCGAGGGCGTCGAGGCCATGGCCGAGCGCGAGATCCTCATCGAGGACGGTTGCCTCATGTGCCAGGGGGAGCTCTTCTCTCCGCCCGTCGACGCCGAGGCCGCCGAGCGCATCATCGCGGACGGCGCCGCGCTGACGTTGCGGGGCCAGACGCGGGTCGTCCACTGACCGACGCGCCGACGTGGGCGTCGCGCGTGAGACGTCGCGACGCTGAGAACGTCTACGACCCGAAGGAGAGCTGGCGCAGGTAGTGGTTGTCGTAGCCGCCGGGGTGCTTAACCAGGTAGCGCTGGTGGTACTCCTCGGCCGGGTAGAAGACCCCCGCGGGGGCGAGCTCGGTCGTGAGCTTCCCGTGCCACGCGCCCGACTTCTCGATCTGCCGAATCAGGTTCTCGGCCGTCTGCCGCTGCTTTTCGCCGTGGAAGAAGATCGCCGACCGGTACTGCGTGCCGACGTCGTTGCCCTGGCGGTTCGCCGTCGTCGGGTCGTGCATCTTGAAAAACAGCGTCAGGAGCTCGGCGTAGCTGACCTTCGTCGGATCGAACTTCAGCTCCACGCTCTCCGCGTGGCCCGTCGCGCCCGTGGTGGTGTCCTTGTAGGTGGGATTCTTGAGGTGGCCTCCCGTGTAGCCGACCCTCGTTTCGAGGACACCGGGGACCTTTCGGAAGAACTCCTCGGTGCCCCAGAAGCAGCCGGCGGCGAGCGTCGCGGTCTCGGTCGCCTTGGGCCGCGACGCCGGCTCGGCGGCGGCCGGACGTGCCCAAGACGCCGACAGGCCGAGGACCGTACCGAGGAGAAGCGCTGCGCTGCGTGGCTGCATGATTTCACCCCTTGTCGAAGGATATACGGGGCCGGCCGGCCGGGGGTTACGCGCAACGACGCGCAGGAGGCGGGCCTGGGTTCTTCGGTAATCCTCAGGTGGCCGAGGTCGGTTGGGCGGGCTCGGTCTTCAAGGCGCCGTCGGCCTGCCGCCTGAACGTCCGCCGCAGGTCCGGAATGGCGAGGACCAAGAGCAGCGCCGCGACCGCGCCGATCACGAAGAGCAGCACGGTGTTTCCGACGCCGAGCAGCTTCAGCGCCGAAGACGACAGCGCGATGACCAACAAGGGGCGAAGGATTCCGTCGGGGGCTCGCGAGCTGAAGCGCGCGCCGAGGTACACGCCTGGAATTGCGCCGACGAGGATCGAGCCCGTCAAGGCGAGCTTGAAGTCGCCGAGCAGCACGTGGCCGACCGCCGCCGAGGCGACCAGCGGGATGGCCTGCACGAGATCTGTGCCGACGAGCTCGGAGAGCCGAAACTGTGGGTAGAGCAGGAGCAGCAGCACGATCATCAGGGAGCCCGAGCCCACCGACGTCATGCCCACGATGAGGCCGCCGAAGACTCCGATCAGGATGGTCGGCACGATCCGCACGGGAACATTCGTCGCGGGCGGTCCCGGGGGACGGCGGCGACTTAGGAACGGCCGCGCGACGATGCCCGCGGAGGCGGCCAGGAGCGCCCAGGCGAGCCAGACTTTGATGTGGCGCTGGAGGTCTTCGCCCGCTCCGATCTTCCGCAGCAGGACCACGCCGAGGAAGGCCGAGGGGAGCGAGCCGACCATCAGCCACTTGGCGAGGCCGACCTTCACCGTGCCGCGCCGCAGGTGCACGCCGCCCCCGATGGGCTTCATGATCAAGGCGGCCACGACGTCGCTCGAGACGGCGGCCAGCGGCTGGATTCCGAAGATGAGCACGAGCATCGGCGTCATGAGCGCACCGCCGCCCACGCCCGTCATCCCGACGACGCAACCGACGATCAAGCCCCCGAGGGCGAGGGGCAAATCGACGCTCACGCTGGACTTCCGTCGAGATGACCGCGGGCCTCACGAAGGAGGAGCTTGCGCGGGCGCGTCGGTCGCCGATTCATCCAGCGACAGCTATTTCGTGTTCGTTGAAACCGCAAGTGTTTTTTGCGCGCGCGGCGATCGTCCACATCCACATCGGCGCGCGCCGCCACGCCCCGCCAGAGCTACTTCTTCGCCCACGGAAGGAGGCCCTTCGCGGCCATTCCAGCGAAGGCGCGGTCGGCCCAGAGTCGGTGTCCGGCCATGTTGTAGTGATGGTCGTCCTGCATGGCGATGCCATCCGTGGGGATCAGGAACGAGCTCGGAATCGTCGTCTCCACCTGGGCGAGCTGGGCGATGACCTGGGGAGCGCCGCAACAGGTGGGCGAGAGGAGGCCGGTAGCTCCGCGCTCGTAGTCCCCGACGATGAAGGGCAGGTTGGGTTCGCCAAGGTCCGTCCGATAATCAGCGGCCATGCCGTTGAGGCAGGCGAGAAAGCCGCCATTCTGAGCCCTGGGATCGGTGCGCGCATCGATGCCGAGCATGACGAACAGGCCTCCGAAGGTCACCTTGCCCTTGAGCTCGCGCGCGGGGCCCATCATCGTCTCGTAGAAGATGCCGCCCTTGCGAAAGGAAAAACAATTGCCCATGAACTCGACGGCCTT
>DATKFB010000507.1:0-4620 GCA_035544435.1 Polyangia bacterium | reverse complement strand
TCATGCCGAGGATCTTCTGCGCCGTCTCGCGCGCGGCGGCCGCGCCCTTGACGACCTTGACGCCCCCGCCCTTGCCGCGGCCACCCGCGTGGATCTGAGCCTTGACCACCACCACCTCGCTGCCTGTTTCGGCGATGAGCGCCTTGGCGGCGGCCTCGGCCTCGTCGACGCTGAAGGCGGGCGTCCCCTTGGGCACGGTCACGCCGTACTTCCGCAGCAGCTCTTTCCCCTGATACTCGTGGATTTTCATGGGCGCGTGGGCCTTTCTTGAAGCTTCTCTTTAAGGACCCCCGTTCAAAGTTTCTTGGACGCCTCGATGAGCTCGCGCACGGCGGCCGCCGACTTCTCAAGCATGGCCTTCTCGTCGGCCGTGAGCTGGATCGTGACGACCCGCTCGACGCCGCCGGCCCCGATGACGACGGGGACGCCCATGTAGAGGTCCTTGTAGCCGTAGTCCCCCTCGAGGTAGGCGGCGCAGGCCACGAGCCGCTTGAGATCCTTGAGGTACGATTCCGCCATCGACACGGCTGCCGAGGCCGGCGCATAGAAGGCACTCGTGCCCATGAGCTTGACGATCTCGCCGCCGCCGTTGCGCGTGCGATCGACGATGGCGGCGAGCTTGTCGGCGGCCACGAGCTGCGTGACGGGGATGCCGTTGACGGTGCAGTTGCTTGTCACGGGCACCATCGTATCGCCGTGGCCGCCCAGCACCATCGAACGCACGTCTTTGACGGCTACGCCGAGCTCGCGCGCGAGGAACAGCTGGAAGCGGGCCGAATCGAGCACGCCCGCCATCCCGACGACCTTCTTGCCCGAAAAGCCCGTGACCCTCTTGAGCTCGTAGACCATGGCGTCGAGCGGGTTCGACACGACGATAACGAAGGCGTCGGGGGCGGCCTTCTTGAGGTTCTCGCCCACGCTGCGGATGATCTTGAGGTTGATCGACAGCAGATCGTCGCGTGACATGCCCGGCTTGCGCGGCACGCCCGCCGTGATGATGACGACGTCCGAGCCGGCGACGTCGGCCCAGCTCGAGCTGCCCGTGATCTTCGCGTCGTAGCCGAGGATGGCGCCGTTCTGCTCGAGGTCGAGCGCCTTGCCCTTGGCGACGCCCTCCTTCTCGGGGATGTCGAAGAGCACGACGTCGCCGAGCTCGCGACGGGCGATGAGGGCGGCCAGCTCGCCGCCGATGTTGCCGGCGCCGATGAGAGAGACTTTTCTACGTGACATGTCCTAACTCCTTGTAGCCAAGTGCAATCGTAGAGATAGCAGTCTGAAAATGCAGCGTTCGTTCAGGCCGCGGCTTTGATGTTTCCGATCAGCGCGTCCCCGAAGGCCGAGCAAGAGACCTCTTTCGCGCCCTCCATGAGGCGCGCGAAGTCGTAGGTCACGACCTTCTGGGCGATGGTCTTCTCGATGGCGGCCACCGTGCGCGCTGCGGCGCCAGTCCAGCCGAGGTGCTCGAGCAGCATGACGCCCGAGAGGATGACCGAGCCCGGGTTCACCTTGTCCTGGTTGGCGTACTTGGGCGCCGTGCCGTGCGTCGCCTCGAAGACGGCGTGCCCTGTGACGTAGTTGATGTTGCCGCCGGGGGCGATGCCGATGCCGCCCACCTGCGCCGCGAGCGCGTCGCTGAGGTAGTCGCCGTTCAGGTTCAGCGTCGCGATGACGTCGAACTCGTCGGGCCGCGTGAGGACCTGCTGCAGCGTGATGTCGGCGATGGCGTCCTTGACGAGTACCTGGCCCGCTGGCGGCTTGCCGCCGCAGTCGTCCCAGCCCACGGCCTTGCCGGCGAACTCCTTCTTCACGAGGGCGTAGCCCCAGTCGCGGAAGCCGCCCTCCGTGAACTTCATGATGTTGCCCTTGTGCACGAGCGTGACGCTCTTGCGCTTGTGCCGGATGGCGTACTCGAGCGCCGCGCGGATGAGGCGCTCGCTGCCCTCGCGCGAGACCGGCTTGATGCCGATGGCCGACGTCTCGGGGAAGCGAATCTTCTTCACGCCCATCTCGGTCATTAGAAATGCGATGACCTTCTTCGCCTCGGGCGACTCGGCGGCCCACTCGATGCCGGCGTAGATGTCCTCGGTGTTCTCGCGGAAGATCACCATGTTGACCTTCTCGGGCGCCTTGACGGGAGACGGCACGCCTTTGAAGTACTGCACGGGGCGCAGGCAGACGTAGAGGTCGAGGATCTGCCGGATGGCCACGTTGAGCGAGCGGATGCCGCCGCCGATGGGCGTCGTGAGCGGCCCCTTGATGCCGACGAGGTACTTCTTGAAGGCGTCGATCGTCTCGTCGGGAAGCCACGTGTCGAAGAGATTCTTGGCCTTCTCGCCGGCGTAGACCTCGGTCCAGACGATCTTCTTGCGTCCGCCGAACTCCTTCTCGACGGCGGCGTCGAGGACGCGCACGCTCGCGCGCCAGATGTCGGGGCCCGTCCCGTCGCCCTCGATGAAGGGAATGATGGGCCGATCGGGTACCTCCAGGCGCCCGTCGGCGTGGACGGCGATGGGATCGGCTCCGGAGGGGATCTGAGGCTTTGGGCTTGGCATGACGGCCCACGATTAGCTCCGACGGGGGGGCATGAGCGCAAGGGAAAAGTGTGAGACGACGCGGTGAGCGTAAGCCGACAGCCGAATTGCGACTTGCGACCTGCGGGCGCCGAGTTCGGAGCTCAACTCTCTGCGCCATGACTTGCCGTCCCGGGCCCGAGGAGGGCTGCCAAGCGGGCGCGGGACGCTCATACTTGCCTCTGGCGGGATGAAGTCGATCACGCTTCTGCAGATCATCGCGATGGGGCTGCCGGCCGTGGGGTACGCGCTCGCGTGGTGGATGCAGCCGCAGCGGCGCGCGCGCCGCGTGCTCGAGCGGGCGCCGGGCAAGCGGCTGTGGGACGTGCGCGACGGCGATCGCGTGCGCCTCACGGGCTTCGTGAAGCGGCTGCGCGAAACCGTCGTCTCGCCCGTCACGGGCCGCCGCTGCGTCGGTTTTCGCTACGTCATCGAGGAACGAAGCTCGAGCGTGGGCGACTGGCACGTCGTCGCGCAGGAGTCCAGGTGCGTGGCGTTCGAGCTCGTCGACGAAGGCGTCGAGGCCATCGTCGAGGGGCCCTTCCTCTTCGGCCTCGACTTCGACGATCGCGGCGACGTGTGGTCCAACTTGCCGCCGGGCCTCTTCGGGGTGCTCGAGCGCGCCCGCGTCCCCCTCTCGGGCCCGTTCGGCGGCGAGAAGGAGTTTCGCTTCCGCGAGGCCGTGCTCCGCCCGGACGACCGCATCATGGTGCTCGGAGCCGTGACGATCGAGGTCGATCGCGCCGGCCACCGCGAGGAGCTGCGCGGCCCGCCGCTCGCGCGCAAGATCCGCGGCACGGCCGAGGACCCCGTAGCGCTCGCCGACGCCGACGAGGACTCGGTGCCCCTCGCCGCGCGCGGCTGACTACGGCGGCGGCAGGAGCTCGCGAACCAGAATTTTAACACTTACCGTCTCGTGAGCCGCGACGTTGGTTGTCGACCGCGGGCGCGAAAAGGTGCGCCTGAGCTAGCGAATCAGCGTACCTGGCGGGACGTCGCGATCGAGGGCGGAGAGGCCCAGGACCTCGACGTCGCCAGCGGCGAGGATCATGCCTTGCGAGACGACGCCGCGGAGCATCGCCGGCTTGAGGTTCGCGAGGTAGATGACGGTCTTGCCAACGAGGTCCTCGGCCGCGTAGGCGCCCGCGATGCCCGAGACGACGGTGCGCGGCGCGCCGCCGCCGACGTCGAGCGTGAGCTTGAGCAGCTTGTCGGCCTTGGGCACGCGCTCGGCGGAGAGGACCTTCGCGGCGCGCAGCTCGATCTTCGCGAAGTCGTCGAGCGTGATCTCGGCCGGCGGCGTCGCCGGCGCGTGCGAGGCCTTCGCGGCCGGCGGCGTGGACGCGGCGGCGGCGGTCACCTCGGTCGGCACCCATTGGTCGATGAGCGCGGCCTGCCGCTCGGGCTCTATGCGCGGGAACACCGGTTGCGGCGACGTCAGCGTGCCGCCCGGCCAGGACCAGCGCTCGGGCCACGTGCCCGCGTCGGCCGCTCGACCGAGCTGGCGCAGGATCTCGGCGGCGGCCGTCGGCATGGCGGGCGCGAGCGTCAGCGCGGCCCAGCGCAGCGTCTCGCAACAGACGGCGAGCATGTCGAGCAGCTCTTCGCGCTTGCCGGGATCCTTGGCGAGCGCCCAAGGTTTCGTGCGCTCGATGTGCGCGTTCGCGTCGCGCACGAGGCTCCACGTCGCCTGCAGCGCGCCCGAGGGATTGAAGCCGTCCCAGGCGAGCTGACAGTTCTGCAAATACGAGCTCGCCTGCTCGGCGAAGGCCGCCGCCGCGGGGGAAACGGCGCCCACGCGCGCGGACAGCTCGGCCCCCACGAACTTGTGGGCCATGGCGATCGTGCGGTTGAGCAGGTTCCCGAGATCGTTGCCCAGGTCTGATTCGTAGCGCTGGAACAGGGCCTCGTACGTGAAGTCGCCGTCGCCGCCGAAGGTGTACTCGCGCAGCACGAAGTAGCGCAGCGGATCGACGCCCAGCTCGGCGGCGATCGCTTTCGGATCGACGCGGGTGGCCGGCATCGACTTGGAGATCTTCTGCCCCTTCAC
>DATKFB010000506.1:0-2498 GCA_035544435.1 Polyangia bacterium | reverse complement strand
GGATCGGTGACGCCCATAAGTCGCGCTGTGTCCGGCATGAGCTGCATGAGCCCCTGCGCACCCGCGCTCGATACGACCGCCGGGTCGTAGTCGCTCTCGGTCTTGATGATGGCGCGCATGAGCGCCTCGGGGATGCCGTAGAACGCCTGCTCGTCGCGCAGGTCCTGGTCGTAGCGCGAGAAGCGCACGGCGGACGTGTCACGCGCCGGCACGATGTCGGTGCTGCCGCGCAGCGCGGACGCTTTGCCGGGGCCAGCGCGCAGCCAGACCTTCCACTTCCGACCACCCGTCGCGGGCGGCGGCTTGTTCGTGAACTCGACGACGCCGCCGGCGCGCTCGCGCGCCCAGAACGTGCCGGCCCCCACGGGGGACGCGAGGCCGCACGAAAAAACCGCCACGCAAACAGATGTGAAGACCGCCCTCTTTCGCACGATGGAGCACGGATCGTAACACAGCCGGTCGATCGGGGGCTCCGCACTCGCGGGAAGTTTCGGGTAGATTGAGTTTCGTGATCGAGACCGATTACCTCGTCGTGGGCTCGGGCCTCGCGGGCCTGTACTTCGCGCTGCGTGCGTCCGAGCACGGCCGCGTCGTCGTCGCGACGAAGCGCGCGCCCGCCGACGCCAACACGGCCTACGCGCAGGGCGGCGTCGCGGGCGTCCTCGATCCGGGCGATCAGCTCGAGGCGCACCTCGCCGACACGCTGCGCACGGGCGACGGTCTGTGCCACCCCGACGTCGTCGAGCTGTGCGTGCGCGAGGCGCCCGCCCACATCCGCCGCCTCGCCGACGAGCTGGGCGTGCCCTTCGACCGCGACGCCGAAGGCCACTTCCAGCTCGGCCGCGAGGGCGGCCACACGGCCCGCCGGATCGTTCACGCGAAGGACAGCACGGGCTGGGCCATCCAGGTGGCGCTGCTCGCGCGCGTCGCCGAGCGGCCCGAGCGCATCACGCTGCTGCCCAACCACATGGCCGTCGACCTGCTGACGGCCGCCAAGTACGGCGGCCCCAACGCCGTCTTCGGCGCATATCTGCTCGACCAAACGACCGGCGAGGTCAAGACGGCGGTCGCGCGCGCCACGGTCCTCGCGACGGGCGGCATGGGCAAGGTCTACCTCTACACGACGAACCCCGACGTCGCGACGGGCGACGGCGTCGCGATGGCCTACCGCGTGGGCGCGCGCGTCGCCAACATGGAGTTCTTCCAGTTCCACCCCACCTGCCTCTACCACCCGCAGGCGAAGTCGTTCCTCATCAGCGAGGCGCTGCGCGGCGAGGGCGGGATCCTGCGCCTGCGCGACGGCACCGCCTTCATGGGCCGCTTCAGCGACATGAAAGATCTCGCGCCGCGCGACGTCGTCTCGCGCGCCATCGACAGCGAGCTCAAGCGCACGGGCGACGATCACGTCGCGCTAGACATGACGCACCTGCCGGGCGACTTCCTCGTCGAGCGCTTCCCCATGATCCACAAGCGCTGCCTCGAGCTCGGCATCGACATGCGCAAGGAGCCCATCCCCGTCGTGCCGGCCGCGCACTACAGCGGCGGCGGCGTCGCCGTCGACGTCAACGGCCGCTCGTCGGTGCGCAACCTCTACGCAATCGGCGAGGTCTCGATGACGGGGCTGCACGGCGCCTGCCGCCTGGCCTCGAACTCGCTGCTCGAGGCCATGGTGTTCGCGGCGCGCGCCGCCGAGGACGTGCGCGGCGCCGAATCGGCCCGCCCCCCGCACGTCGCGCCCTGGTACGCGGGCGAGGCCGGCTCCTCCGACGAGGCCGTCGTCGTGAGCCAGAACTGGGACGAGATCCGGCGCCTCATGTGGAACTACGTCGGCATCGTCCGCAGCGACCGCCGCCTCGAGCGCGCGGCGCGCCGCATCGAGCTCATCCGCTCGGAGATCCGCGACTACTACTGGAACGTCGCCATCAACGGCGACCTCATCGAGCTCCGCAACCTGGCGCTGTGCGCCGACCTCATCATCGAGTGCGCGCGAAGGCGCCCCGAGAGTCGCGGTTTGCACTACAATCTCGATCACGGCGACAAGGACCCGCGGCTCGCGCACGACACGGTGCTCGCCCGCGGCGACGGCCCCACCGTCTCATGAATTCGGAGCAAGTCGAAGATCTCGTGCGGCGCGCCCAGCAGGGCGACGTCTCGGCGTTCGAGCGTCTCATCGGCGAGCACCTGCCGCTCGTGCGCCGCTTCGCGCGCGCCTTCGCGCGCGAGCAAGAGGCCGCCGCCGATCTCGCGCAGGATGCCCTGCTCAAGGTCTACCGCTCGATCTGCGGCTACCGCTTCCAGTCGTCGTTCTCGACGTGGCTCTACGCGATCGTGCGCAACGTCTACTTCGACGACGCCCGGAGCCGCGCCGGCCGCGACCGCGCCGCCGAGCGCCCCCTCGGGCCGACGGCCATCGACGGCGACCCGACCGCCGACCCGGAAGCCCCGCGCGCCGACCGCCGCCTCGAGCGCGAGGAGCTGCGCCGCCTCGTGTGGGACGG
>DATKFB010000505.1:0-4353 GCA_035544435.1 Polyangia bacterium | reverse complement strand
TGCGCCCCGTTCGCGCGCGGACCGTGGCGGCGGCCGTGGTTCGTCCGGAGCGCCAACCGGACAAACCCGTGGAGCACGTCGAAGCGGCGGCGCCCGAGCCCGAGCCCGACGCCGACGCGCTCATGAAGCAGGCGCGCGAGGCCTGGTTGCGTCAGCAGTGCGGCTCGGCCGTCGAGCTGTCGCGCAAGGCGCTCAAGGCGAAGCCCGGCATGAGCGACGCGTACCAGATCATCGCCGTGTGCTCGTGCTCGCTCAAGGACGTCGAGGGCGCGACCCGCGCCTACGCGAAGCTCGACGAGAAGAACCGCAACCTCGTCCACTCCCTGTGCCAGAAGAACGGCATCATCGTCGGCGCCGAAGCGCCGTAGCGCGCCCGCGTCACTTCTTCTGCGCGAGCGTCTCGTAGGTCTTTTCGGGCGCGGCGGCCGTCTCGACGGGCAGGCCCTCGGCGGCCCAGCCGGCCACGCCCACGCGGCCGAAGCCGTCTCGCTCGCCGTGGTAGCCGCCGCGCATGTCGACGACGTTCGTGTACCCGGCCGACTCCATGAGCGTCGCCGCCTGCAGGGAGCGCCCGCCCGACTTGCAGCCGACGACGATCTTGGCGTCCTTCGCGAAGCTCGCCTCGACGACGCGCTGGAAGTCGGGGTTCGGCGCCATGCGGCCGTTGTGCAGGTGCAGGAGCGGGATGTTGGCGGCGCCCACGGGGTGCCCGTCTTCGAACTCGGGAATCGAGCGGACGTCGAGATACGCCCACCCTTCCGCGAGAAGCGCGGCGGCCTCCTTGGGGACCACTCGTTTCGGCATGGCGGCAGGTTTACCACACGGCCTCCCGCGAGGCGGGGAGAAGGGTTATCATTGGCGTCCATGGCCGGTGTCAGGCACGTCAGGGTGGTCGCGGCGGTGATCTCGCGGAGCGATTGCTACCTCATCACGCAGAGGCGGCCGTCGGCGGTGTTGCCGGGCTTATGGGAGTTCCCGGGCGGCAAGGTCGAAGAGGGCGAGACCGATCTGCAGGCCCTCAAGCGCGAGGTGCGCGAGCGGGTGGGCGTCGAGATCGAAGGCGGCGCCTGCATCGGCCGCCGCACGCACGACTACGACGGGTACTCCGTGGACCTCGCCCTCTACCAGGCCACGATCCCGGGCGACGCCGAGCCGCGCGCCGTGCGCGTCGCCGATTGCATCTGGGTCACCTCGAGCGAGTTCGAGAAGTACCGCTTCCCGGCCGCCGACCAGGCGACCATGGATCTCTTGCTCGGCTTCAAGCGCGGGTGAGGCGCTCCCGCGCGCGCCCCCCCACGGCCCGGCCTGCGCGCCGCGCCCCGGCCGGTGGCCCGGCGTCTGCCCTCGGCGCCATGCACCCCGCGGCGGCGCGCTGGATCGGCGCGCTCATCCGCATGACGGCCTCCCACCCGGCGCTCACGGCGATCCTCGACGTCGTCGAGCGCATGCAGGAGGCGCCTTACCGGACGAGCTTCGTGCTGCTCGGCGAGCCGGGCACGGGCAAGGAAGGCCTGGCGCGCGCGCTCCACCATCTGACCTGCGCGACAGGTCCCCTCGTGCGCCTGGACGTCACGGGGTTCTCCGACGACGCCGCGCTGGCGGCGCTGTGGGGCGCGGGCAAGGACGAGGGCGCCGCGCGGCGCGCTCACGGCGGCACTCTGCTCATCGAGGAGGCAGCCGGGCTCGGACCGCACACGCAGGCGGCGCTGCTGCGGCTGCTCAAGAGCGGGCGCATCGACACCGCCGCGGGCGACGAGGCGCGATCCGATGCGCCGCGACGGAAGCTCGAGGTCCACGCCATCGCGATGTCGGACCGCGACCTGCCGGGCGAGGTCGCCGCGGGTCGCTTTCGGCACGACCTCTACTGGCGCCTCGCGCGCATCGTGCTCACGCTGCCGCCCTTGCGCGAGCGCCTCGACGATCTCGGCCCGTCGGCGATCTGGATGGGCAACCGCATCCTGCGTGCGGCCGGCCAGTCGCTCGAGCTCGTCATGACCCAGAACCTCGCGCGCCTCGACGCCGACGAGCGCGCGCGCGCCATCGAGCTGCCCGCGGCCGCCATCGCCGCGCTCGCGCGGCACAGCTGGCCCGGCAACTTTCGCGAGCTCGAGGCAGTGCTCGAGCGCGCGCTGCTCCTCCAGCGCGCGGGACGCATCCTCGACGCCGGCGCCATCGAACGCGCGCTTGGCGCGTGAGTGCGTGAACGCGCGCTTGGCGTGTGAGTGCGCGCCGCGCCTACTTCGCCATCTGAAGGAGCTTGGACAGCTTGGTCGCGAGCGTCGGATCGCCCGAGACCTTGAGCTTGCCGCTGAAGAACAGCGACATGGCGACTTGCATGCCGCCGTCGATCATCGTGCGGAAGTCGTCGTCGGTCGCCTCGACGGTGCACTGGGGCGTGCCGACCTCGCCGACCTTGGCGGTGGGCGGCGTCGACACGAGATCGACGGTCCACGTGCCGCCGTCGGGGCCCGACACCTTGAATAGATAGATGGCCGCGACGTCCTTGGCCTTCTCTGGGTTGGTGGCCAGCGCGGCCGGCACCTTTTGATCGAAGAACGCCTTCACGGACGTGGGCATCGAGGACCTCCGGTCGTCATCTTATTATCAACTCTTCTTCTTCTGGGACTTCTTGGCGGCGGGCTTCGCGGCAATCGGCTTCGCGGCAATCGGCTTCGCGGCGATGGGCTTCGCGGGGCCGGGCCGCGCGTAGCGCTCGGCGACGGCGTCGGCGTAGCCCGGCTTGGCGTGCTGCTCGGGACGCGCGATGGCGAGCGCGCCCTCGGGCACGTCGCGCGTCACTGTCGTGCCGGCGGCAACGACGGCGCGGCGTCCGACGCGCACGGGCGCCACGAGCTGGCTGTCCGAGCCAATGAAGGCGCCGTCCTCGATGATCGTCTGGCGCTTCTCATAGCCGTTGTAGTTGCAGGTGATCGTCCCGGCGCCGACGTTGACCTTCTCGCCGATGATGGCGTCGCCGAGATAGGCGAGGTGGTTGGCCTTGCTGCCGCGGCCGAGCACGGTCTTCTTGAGCTCGACGAAGTTGCCGACGTGCGCCTCGGGGCCGACCTGCGTGCCCGGCCGCAGCCGCGCGAAGGGCCCGATGACGGCGCCCGCGCCGATGACGGCCTCGTTCGAGAGCGTGTAGGGCAGCACGCGCGCGCCCGCGCCCACCTCGGTGTCGACGAGGATCGAACCCTCCTCGACGCGCGCGCCATGGCCCACGCGCGTGCGGCCGCGCAACGTGACGTTGCGGCCGATCTCGGCGTCCACGTCGATCGTGACGTCGGGCTCGACGACGATCGTCGCCGGCTCGCGCAAGGTTGCGTGCGTCTGCCAGTGACGGTTGATGCGCGCGCGCATGGTCGCCTCGGCGTCGGCGAGCTGCTCGCGGTCGTTGATGCCCGCGACGTCGCGCGCGTCCGCCTCGACGCCCGTGACGCCGATCGACCGCGCCGCGGCGGCGATGATGTCGGTCAGGTAGTACTCGCCCTGCGCGTTCTTGGCGACGAGATCGGCCGTCGCCGTGCGCAGGAACCGCGCGGGTGCCGCGTAGATCCCGGCGTTGACCTCGGTGATGGCGCGCTCCTCGGAGGTCGCGTCCTTCTCCTCGACGACGCCCGTGACATGGCCGCGCGAGTCACGCACGACGCGCCCGTAACCCGTGGTGTCGGCGGGCGTCGCCGTCACGATGGCGAGGCAGTGATAGCGGCCCGCGATGCCCACGAGCTCCTGCAGCGTCTCGCGGCGCAGGAGCGGCACGTCGCCGTAGAGCACGAGCACGATGCCGTCGAAGCCGGCGAGAGCGGGCATCGCGAGGCGCACGGCGTGGCCCGTCCCGCGTTGCTCGACCTGCTCGACGACCGTGATGGCATCCGCGCCGAAGCGCGCCGCGAGCGCGCCCTCGACGAGCTCGCGCTGGTGCCCGAGCACGGCGACGACCGGTGACGCGTCGAGCTCGCGCGCGAGGCCCACCGGATAGGCCACGAGCGGGCGCCCGAGCAGCTCGTGCAGCACCTTGGCGCGCGCCGAACGCATGCGCGTGCCCTTGCCGGCCGCGAGGACGATCGCCGCGAGACCGCCGTTCGTCTTTTCGCCGCGGCCCTCGCTGGCGCTGTTCTTTTTCGAGACTGCCATTTTCCTCCCCGCGAACTTAATCACCTTGGGCACCCTTATCCAAGGGCGCATCGGTCCATTCGCCGTACTGACGCGCGCCGTTCTGGGTTAGGCTGCGCGTCGTGGCGGGTTACGTGCTCATCGTCGAGAGCGATCCCGAGCTGCAGCGACGCATCGGCGACGCCTTGCGGGAGGGGCGCTACGAGCTGGCCTCGGAGGCCGAGGCGAAGTGGGCCCAGC